>JAEWAD010000518.1 GCA_023391905.1 Pseudomonadota bacterium
CCGCCGACGCTGGTCACCGGCTTCTTCGGCATGAACACGGGCGGCCTGCCGTTCCTCGAGGGCGTGCATGGCTGGATCGGCGCCACCGTGATCGGCGGGGCCGCGTCCGGCGCGACGCTACTCCTGCTGCGCCGGCTCGGATTCTTCGACTGACGACTTCCAAAACGAAACGACCGCCCGGACGGAGGCCGTCGGGCGGTCGTTCTGGTCTCTGCGCCGGGGCGCGGTGCCGGGATCAGCGATCCTTGGCGGGCGTGATCCCCGTCCGGCCCTTCAGCCGGTCGTCACGCAGCTCGTACCACATGGCGTTGAGGATGCCGAAGGCGCAGGCGAGGCTGAGGCCGAGGATCCAGGAAAAATACCACATCGCTTGTTCCTCCGCTCAATAGGCGTTCGGGTTCTTGTCCATGCTGACCGTCGTCACCTTGCCGCGCATCACGCGGTAGATGAAGGCGGTGTAGAGCAGGATGATGGGCAGGAAGAAGCAGGTCGCCAGCAGCATGACCCACAGGGTCAGCTTCGACGAGGACGCGTCCCAGAGCGTCAGGCCGGTCCCGGCATTGATCGAGGACGGCAGGAGGAACGGGAACAGCGACACGCCGGCCGTGGAGATGATGCCGAAGATGGCGACCGCCGAGGCCAGGAAGGTCAAGGCCGGGCGGCGGATGGTGAAGCCGACCAGCGCCAGCAGCGCGCCGGCGAATCCGAGGATCGGTGCGGCCATCATCCACGGATAGGTCTGGTAGTTGTTGAGCCATGCGCCGGTGGCGAGCGTCACCGTCTTGCCGAGCGGGTTCGACGGTCCGAGCGGATCGACCAGGCTGGTCAGCACATGGCCCTCGATGCCGTAGGCGGTCCAGGCGCCGGCGACAGCGAACAGGACGAGGGTGGCGAGGGCGGCGAGCCGGCCGAAGCCGCGAGCACGGTCGGCGATGACGCCCTCGGTCTTCCACGTCAGGAGCGAGGCGCCGTGCATGACGAGCATGGCGAGGCTGACCAGGCCGGCGAGCAGGGCATAGGGCGTCAGGAGCTGGAAGAAGTTGCCGCGGTAGAACGTCCGGAGCGTGTCGTCCAGCTCGAACGGCAGGCCGAGCAGCACGTTGCCGACGGCGACGCCGAAGATCAGGGCGGGCACGAGGCCGGCGATGCAGAGCACGATGTCCCAGGTCGAGCGCCAGCCGGGATCGCCGATCTTCGAGCGGTACTTGAAGCCGACCGGGCGCAGGATCAGGGCGACGAGGATCACCATCATCGCCAGATAGAGCCCGGAGAACGACACGGCGTAGAGCATCGGGAAGGCGGCGAAGATGGCGCCGCCGCCGAGGATCAGCCAGACCTGGTTGCCTTCCCAGACCGGGCCGACGACGTTGATCACGACACGGCGTTCCTCATCCGTCTTGGCGACAAAGGGCAGGAGCGCGCCGATGCCGAGATCGAAGCCGTCCATGACGGCGAAGCCGATGAGCAGCACGCCGAGCAGCAACCACCAGATCAGGCGGAGCGTTTCGTAGTCGACAGGTACAATGTCACTCATTTGAACCCCCGCGGATCAGAGCTTCGGACCGGCGGCCGCGGCCGCATTCGGCATCACGTCGGCGCCTTCGCTGGCCGACAGGAGCGGATCGTGCTCCGGCGGGCCCTTTTTGATCGTCTTGACCATCAGGATCACCTCGATCACCGCCAGCACGCTGTAGATGACCAAGAAGATCGTCAGGCTGATGATGAGATCGACGAAGGTCAGGCCGGACGCCGCGTAGAAGGTCGGCAGCACGCCTTCGATGGCCCAGGGCTGGCGACCATACTCGGCCAGCAGCCAACCGCACTCGATGGCGAGCCAGGGCAGCGGCAGGCTGAACAGGGCGAGCCACAGCGTCCAGCGCTGTTCGCCGAGCTTGTGCCGCGAGGCGACCCAGAAGGCGGCGGCGAAGAAGCCGATGAAGTAGAAGCCGAGACCGACCATGATGCGGAAGCTCCAGAACATCACGGGCACGTTCGGGATGGTCGACTGCGCGGCCTGGACGATCTCGGCGTCGGTCGCGTTCTCGATGTCCGGCCGGATCTGCTTGACCAGCAGGCCATAGCCGAGATTGGGCCACTTCTGGCTGAACAGCTCGCGGGCGGCGGTATCGCCGGGATTGGCGCGGACCACCTGCAGGGCCTTGTAGGCCTCGATGCCGTCGCGGATGCGGTCCTTGGCGGAATCGACCAGGTTGACGATGCCCGGCAGCTCGGTCGTCAGCGAACGGGTGCCGATGATGCCGAGCAGGTAGGGGACGCTGATGGCGAAGCTGTTGTCCTGCTTCTCCATGTTCGGGAAGGCGATGATGTTGATGGAAGCGGGAGCGGGCTCCGTGTGCCACATCGCCTCCATCGCGGCGACCTTCATCTTCTGGTTTTCGGTCGTCACATAGCCGCTCTCGTCACCGAGCACGACGACGGAGAGCGCGGCGGCGAGGCCGAAGCTGGCGGCCACCGCCATCGAGCGCTTGGCGAATTCGAGGTGACGGCCCCGGAGCAGGTACCAGGCGCTGACCGACATCACGAACATGGCGCCCGTGACGTAACCGGCGCTGACGGTGTGCACGAACTTGGCCTGGGCGACCGGATTGAAGATCACGGCCATGAAGTCGGTGATCTCCATGCGCATCGTGTCGGGATTGAACACGGCGCCGGTCGGATGCTGCATCCAGCCGTTGGCGACGAGAATCCAGAGCGCCGAGAAATTGGCGCCGAAGGCGACCAGCCAGGTGACGCAGAGATGCCCGACCTTGGACATGCGGTCCCAGCCGAAGAAGAACAGGCCGATGAAGGAGGCTTCGAGGAAGAACGCCATCAGGCCTTCGATGGCCAGCGGCGCACCGAAGATGTCGCCGACGTAGTGGCTGTAATAGGACCAGTTCATGCCGAACTGGAACTCCATGACCACGCCGGTGGCGACGCCCATGGCGAAATTGATGCCGAAACACGTGCCCCAGAAGAGCGTCATGCGGCGCCAGATCTCGCGCCCCGTCATAACATAGACGCTCTCCATGATCGCCATCAGGAAGGAGAGCCCGAGCGTCAGGGGAACGAAGAGAAAATGATACATAGCCGTGGCTGCGAATTGCAGCCTCGACAGCGTAACGACATCGATATCAATCATGGCCTATACCTTCTGAGTCGCCAGGCTTTCACAGCTAGGGTGGCAGTAGGCTCTCATCATTGAGCGAAATCAATGCAACGAGATTACACGTGCGGTTGATTGGCACAGGAGGCCCTCAAATTGCTTCCGACACGGTAAATTCCACCCCATGAGCATCATCGATTCCACGCCGGCGGCTGCGCCCAAGGCCGTTTCGTCGCGCGAGATCAAGTGGTTGAAACGCCAGGGGCGTGTCGGACGCGGCGCGCTCGGACTGGCCGTGATGGCGCCGCTGGTCAGCGCCTGCCTGACCGTCGCCCAGGCCTATTGGCTGGCGATGATCCTGCACCGGGCCATCGTCGATCAGGCTGCCTTAGCAACCCAGGTGCCGGCCATCACCGCGCTCGGTTGCATGATTCTCGCGCGCGCCGCCCTGGCATGGATCGGCGAGGCGGCGGGCATCCGCGCGGCCGAGGATGTCAAGCAGGCGGTACGGCGCGAGCTCTTCGCCGACCTGATGCGCCGCGGGCCGGACTGGATGCGCCAGCGCGCCTCGGGCGAGCTCGCCAGCCAGATCCTCGACCAGGTCGAGGCGCTCGACGGTTATTTCGCGCGCTTCGTGCCGGCGATGATCGCCGCCGGGGTGGTGCCGATCGGCTTCGCCTTCGTCCTGATGCCGGTCGATCTCGTTGTCGGCCTGCTGCTGCTTCTGACCGCGCCGCTCATTCCCGTGTTCATGGCGCTGGCCGGCTGGGGTGCCGAGGCGGCGAGCCGCCAGCACCTGACGGCGCTGGCGCGGCTGTCCGGCCTGTTCGCGGACCGGATTCGCGGCCTCGTCGTCCTGAAACTGTTCGGTCGCGCCGAGGATGAAGTCGCCCGCGTGCGCGCCGCCAGCGACGAATTCGCCGTCCGCACGCTCGCCGTGCTGCGCATCGCCTTTCTGTCCTCGGCGGTGCTGGAATTCTTCGCCGCCCTCGGCGTCGCCGGCGTCGCGCTCTATGTCGGTCTCACCTATCTCGACATGATCGACCTCCGGGGCAGCGCGCTCGGCCTGCAGGCCGGCCTTTTCTGCCTGTTGATGGCGCCCGAGGTGTATCTGCCGCTGCGGACGCTCGCCGCCCACTATCATGACCGTGCCAATGCCAAGGCGGCGGTCGCCAACATCGAGGCGGCTTTCGGCACGCTACCCGAGGGCGGGGCCGCGTCGGCGGCATCCACGTCGGCCGGCGACGTCCTGATGGGCCGTCGCGCGCTGACCGTTTCGGCGAGGAACCTGACCGTCGAGACGCCGGAGCGCGGCACGATTCTTTCGGGCGCGACCTTCGAGATCGGCGCCGGCGAGACCGTCGCGCTGCTCGGCCCGAGCGGCATCGGCAAGTCGACGCTGATCGAGGTTCTGGCTCGGTTGCGCGGCCATGCCGGCAAGATCGAGATCGGCGGCATCGCGCTCGAGGCCATCGAGGAAGGGGCGCTGCGCCGCCAGGTCGCCGTGCTGGGGCAGCGGCCCCGGCTCTTCCATGGAACGATCGCGAGCAACATTCGGCTCGGCCGTCCGCATGCGAGCGACCGCGAGGTGCGGGAGGCGGCGGAGCGCGCCTGCGTTCTCGACTTCGCCGACCGCCTGCCGGAGGGGCTCGAAACGCCGGTCGGCGAGCGGGGCAGGGGCCTGTCGGGCGGCGAAGCCCAGCGCGTCGCGCTGGCCCGCATCTTCCTGCGGGATCCCGGCCTGATCCTGCTCGACGAGCCGACGGCGCATCTGGACACCGAAACCGAGGCGCGGGTCGTGCAGGCGATCCTTGCCTTCGCCTGGGGCCGCTCGCTGCTGGTGGCGACCCATTCCATGGCCGTGGCCGAGCAGATGGGGCGGATCTCCGTCATCGACGGCGCGGGCCAGATCGTGCCCTTTGAGGCGGCCGCCGCGCTCGAACTCGACGGAGCGGCCTGATGCGTCTGCTGTTCAGCCTCTATCGCGCCCGCGCCGCCGGCCTCCTGCTGGCGCTGGCACTCTCCTGCCTCACGCTCGCCGCCGGCGTCGCGCTGTTCGGCGTCTCGGGCTGGTTCCTGGCCGGCGCGGCGCTGGCCGCCTCGGCCATGAGCTTTGACCTGTTCGCGCCCTCGGCGATGGTGCGCGGTTTCTCGTTCCTGCGCATCGCCTCGCGCTATGGCGAACGGCTTGCCGGCCACGCCACGACCTTCAAGATCCTGTCGGATATCCGTGTCCGGGTCTTTTCGCGGCTGATCCCGCTCGTGCCGTTCAAGGCGGCGGCGCACCGCACCGGCGATTTCGTCGCCCGCCTGACGGCGGATGTCGAGGCGCTGGACATGATGTTCCTGCAGCTGGTGGCGCCGGTCGCGACCGCGATCCTCGGCGCCCTCGGCCTTGGCCTCTTCCTCGGCTTCGTGCTGCCGGATGCGCTCGTGGCCGCGCTGGTCGGCTTCGCGCTGACGGCGCTGGTCCTGCCGATGCTGATCGTGCTGGCCGGGCGGCGCAGCGGCGCGGAGACGGTGCGCACGGCGGCGGAGCTTCGCATCGCCGTGCTGGACGGCATCGACGGCCACGCGGATCTCGTCACGCTTGGCGCGACGCGGGAGGCCACCGAGGCGATTGATCGCGCGACGGCTTCGGTGCGCACGGCGCGGCTGCGCCAGTCCTCGCGCATCGCCTGCGGCCCCGCCTTCGTCGTGCTCGGCGCCGGGGCGACCCTGATCGCGACCCTCTGGTTCGGGCTCGGCACGCTGGAGAACGGCGGTGTCAGCGGCCCGCTGCTGGTGGCGGCGCTACTCGCCGTCACGGCGATCTTCGAGGTGGCGGGGTCGATCCTGCGCGGTGCCGGCCGACTGGGCGCGACGAGCGCGGCAGCGCGTCGTGTGCAGACCCTGGTCGACATGGAGCCGACGATCCGGGACCGCGCCGATCCCGTGGCGCTGCCGGGGACGGGGGCGATCCGCTTCGAGGGCGTCGGCTTCTCCTACGGTCGCGATCGCTCGATCCTGACGGGTCTCGATCTCGACATCGGTGTCGGCGAGCGCATCGCCATCATCGGGGAAAGCGGCAGCGGCAAGTCGACCCTGCTCGGCCTGCTGCTGCGGCTCGCGGATGCCGACACGGGCCGGATCTTGATCGGCGGCGTCGACATTCGCGATGTCCGCCAGTCCGATCTGCATGCGCATGTCGCGCTGCTGTCGCAGGATGCGCCGGTCTTCATCGGCACGATCCGGGACAATCTCAGGATCGCCGATCCGGCCGCCGACGACGCGACGTTGTTTCAGGCGCTCGAGCGGGCCCATCTGGCGGAGTTCGTGCGCGGGTTGCCGCAGGGGCTCGGCACATGGCTGGGCGAATCCGGCCAGACGCTTTCCGCCGGCCAGGCGCGCCGCCTCTGCCTTGCGCGGACGCTGCTCTCACCGGCGAAGGTGGTGCTGCTCGATGAGCCGACCGCCGGTCTCGACCGGCCGACCGAGGCGGCCTTCCTCGCCGATCTCCTGGCGGTGACGGCCGGTCGCACGGTCATCCTCGCGACGCACGCCGCCCTGCCGGAGGGGGCCGTCGACACGGTCTATCGGCTTGAGGATGGAGCGCTGCGCCGGGTCGGCTGATTAGCGCCGGTGCGATGCGATGATGCCGGCGGCGAGCGTCGCCAGCGCCGTGCCGGGGTTGTCGTCGCCGACCGTCTGCCAGGTGGCGCGGGAGCCCTCGACGAGCAGGAAGAGCTGGTCGGCCAGTTGCTCGGGCTCGGCGAGGCCGGAGGCGCGGCAGAGCCGGATCAGGTTGTCGCGATGCTGGCGCGTGTGCGCCTCGATCACCTTGCGGCCCGGGTGGGCGGGATCGGTGATCTGCATCGACGCGCTGGCCAGTGCGCAGCCGCTTTCGTTGCCATGCTCGGCATGATGGGCGATGCGGCATAGCCAGGCATCGATCTGCGCCAGCGGATCGTCCGGATGCGCCGTCTCGAGCTCGCACCAGATCGCCGAGGTCTCGACCGTCAGGCCGCGCAGATATTCCGCGACCAGCAGGTCCTTCGACTCGAAATGGCGGTAGAGCGTCATCTTGTTGGTGCCGGCGGCATCGGCGATCGCCTCGACGCCGATGCCGTGCACGCCGTGGCGGGCGAACAGGGTGCGGGCGGCCAGCAGGATGCGCTCGCGCGGCGGCAGGCCGCGTTCGCTTGCGTTCCGGTGAACAGACTGTTCAGCGCTTTTCGCATCCATGCCGTTTGACTCGATGTTACCCAGTAGTAACATTTAATAATGTTACTCTACGGTATCGACGCAGCTCCCCCCGGATTTGGGCCGGTTTCCGTAACATAGTGAAGGGAAGACCGATGACCAACATCCTTTTCGTGACCTCGAGCCCGCGCGGCGGTGCGTCGCATTCGAGCAAGGTGGCCGAGCGCGTGCTCGCCGATCTCGTCGCCAGCCATCAGGACGCCACCGTGGTGCGCCGCGATCTCGCCGCCAACCCGCTGCCGCATGTCGACGAGGCCTATCTCGGCGCGATGTTCACGCCGCCGGAAGCGCGCACCGACGCGCAGAAGGCCATGGTGGCGCTGTCCGACACGCTGGTCGACGAGCTGGTGGCGGCCGACATCATCGTCGTCGCCTCGGCGATGATCAATTTCACCATCACCTCGACGCTGAAGTCCTGGCTCGACTATGTCGCGCGGGCAGGGCGCACCTTCGCCTATGTCGACGGCAAGTCGGTGGGTCTGCTGACCGGCAAGCGCGTCGTGCTGGTCGAGTCGAAGGGCGGCATCTATTCGGAAGGGCCGATGAAGCCGAGCGACTTCCAGCTGCCGTATCTGCGCTACATGCTGGCCTTCCTCGGCCTGACCGACGTCGAGGTGGTCACGGTCGAGGGCGTGAACATCGGGCCGGAGCAGGCGGCGAAGGCGCTGGCCTCGGCCGAGCAGAGGGCGGCCGAGGCCGTGCGCGCCGTCGTGGCCGAGGCGGTCGCCGCCTGAGCGTCTCCGGGGCTGAATAAGGGAAAGGCCGGATCTTGCGATCCGGCCTTTCTTGTCTTCAGGGAGTGGTCGTCTTGATCTCGACCTGCAGCAGGTCGGGCAGCTTCTGCGGTGACTTCTCCGCCGTGTCGATCAGCTCCATGACCGGCACCGGCGTCGCCGGCGCGGCGGTGATCGTCATCGTGCCCGGCGCCTTGATGAAGGCCTGAAGGGCAGGGGCGAGCTTCGCCTGGAAACCCGGGTTCTTCAGTGCCATCAGGAACAGCGGCAGCGCGCCGGCGATCTGCTGGCGGAACTTGTCCGGCTCGACATTCATCTTCTTGGCCTGCATGCCGACGGCGCGCTCGACGATCGACTTGTCCTCGATCGCCAGCTTGCCCTGGCTGAAGCGGAGCGCGGCGAGGGCCGCTTCCAGCTGCTCCGGCGCCTCGATCGCCTGGCGCGTCAACCCGACGAGCGTGGCGTCCATGGTCAGCGTGGCGAGGTCCTTGATCGCGAGGCGGAAGCCGTCGAGCTTCAGGCTCTCGTCCGCCTCGCGCCAGGTGAGCGCGAAGCCGTAATCGGCCACAAGCCGCTCGTATCCGAGCTGCTTCAGCATGTCGCGCGCCCGGCGATCGCTCACCTGGGACAGGTCGAGATCGAGGCCGCGGATGTCCGTGGTGACCTTGGTCGGCACCGGCCCGACATAGGCGCCGAGGTCGAGGCGGGCGCGATCGACGGCGCCAAGGCGCGTTCCGGTCTGGATGACGTCGACATCAATGGCCTCGGCGAAGCCGAGCGTCGGCATCAGCGCCTGCGGGTCGAGGTCGGCGCCGGCCTCGGCGGCCCGCAGCGCATTCGAGAGATAGCTGATGTCCGGGAAGCGGATATCGCCGACCGCGAGCCGCTGGGCGCCGAGCGACGACTTGTCCGTTGCGGCGGCGTCGAGATCGTTGATGCCGATCTCGCCGATGCCGTCGCTCGACATGTCGTTGATGTGGAAATCGCCGAGATGGAAGCGCTCGATGCCGGCGGCGGTGATGTCGAGATCGTTCATCCGCATCGCGCCGAGGCCGACGAAGCCGAGCAGGCCGCCGAGATTTTCGCCGACCAGCCGCGTCATCTCCTCTTCCGGCATGTCCGGCTTGGCGATGAGCGTGTCGAGGAAGTCGCTGACATTGCGCGTCGTCTGACGCATGCGCAGGTTCTCGGTCTCGAACGAGCCGATCCGGACCACGGTGCCGGGCATGTCGATCGTGAAGTTCTTGTAGACCTCGAGCGCCAGCACGTCGCGCCACTTGCCGTCGCCGACGCCGCCGACATAGCGGTCCGGATCGAAGACGGCGATCAGCGCGTCGAGGTCGTATTTGCGGGCCTCGATCTTGTCGATCGAGAAGGTCATGAGACCGTCCGGCGAGGGCATCTCCTGCCTGACGGGGCCGACCGCGACCTGGTCGATCTTGCCGTCCGCCATGCCCTTCAATTCGTAGCTGCCATAGTCGGCCCGCGAGGTCTGGCCCTCGGCCGTCTGGGTCGACTGCATGTTGCCGATGCGGATGCTGTCGATCGACGTCTTGGCCGCGATCGCCATCGCCTTCACGCCCGAGGTGAAGGGGCGGTTCGGATCGAACACGAAATTGGCGAAGCTCGGCACGGCGAGATTGTCGACGCGGATGTCGCGCATCGTCAGGTCGCCGAGGTCGCCGATGACGAACTTGCTGTTGTCCGCGTTGAGCTCGAGCGCCTTGAAGCCGCCGTCGGCGGTCTCGGCATAGCCGGTGACCCCGAGCGTGCCGAAGCTGATCTCGACCTTGGTCGAGAGCGTCTCGCTGCGGATGCTGAGGTTGCGGAGGGTCGCGGTGCGGCGGCTCTCGTCATAGCTGAGCTCGGCAAAGCCGGCGACCCAGTTCGGCGAGGCGTCCAGCGCGGCGACCCAACCACGGATCGCTGTCTCGACCGGTTCCTCGGCGAGGGCGGGCAGCGAGGCCGTCATGGCGAGGGCGCTCGTGCCGGCGGCGAGAAGGCGGAGGCGTAGCGAGGGGCGGCTCATCGATGGCTCCATGGCAGTCGGGCGATCGGCGCGTCGGCGATCGTCCCCTGGAATTGCGTCCGGACGGGAAGTTTCGCATCCCGTGCGGGAAAGAAAAACCGGGCGGTCTGCACCGCCCGGATCCATGTCGTTGCGCTTCGGGCGCAGGCGCGAGGCTAGGCGCCTCGGATCAGTCGTTCGCCTTGATGTCGACGGCGAGCACGTCCGGCAGCGTCTGCGGCGCGGTCGAGGCGGCGCCGAAGATCTGCATGACCGGGACCGGGTTGCCCGGCGCGGCGGTGATCGTCAGCGACTTCGGGTCCTTCAGGAAGGCGGTCGCGGCGGTGGCGATGCGATCCTGGAAGCCCTGGTTGCCGACCACCGAGAGCAGCAGCGGCAGCGCGCCGGAGATCTGCTCGACGAACTGGTCCGGCGTCGCGCCCATGGCCTTGGCCTGCATGTCGATGATGCGCTGGACGATGCCGGCATTGTCGAAGCGGATGGTGGCGGCGTCGACGGTGGCGGTGGCGGCGAGCTCCGAGAGCTTGTCCGGATCCTGCAGCTTTTCGCGCGGCAGGCCGCCGAAGGTGCCGGTGATCGCCAGCTTGCCGACGTCCTGGCCGTCGAAGCTGATCGAGCGGAAGGTGAAGGTCTTGTTGGCGCCGTCATAGCCGCCGTCGATCGCGACGTCGAAGTTCAGCTTGTCGTAGCCGAGCTGCTCGACCCAGTCCTTGGTCTGCTCGTCCGACTTCAGCACTTCGCCGGGCACGTTGATGCCCTTGATGTTGAGCTGGCCGTCGTTCGGCGCGCCCTCGATGACGTTGCCGAGCGCGACGGTGAAGCTGTCGATGGCGATCGGCGCGGGCGTCTCGGTCGCGGTGACGCTGATCGTCGACACTTCGAGGTTGGAGAACGGCGTGATCTTGGCCTGGGAGTTGATCTCCTTCGGCGCCGGAACGACGGCGTCCTTCACCAGGCCCTTGGCCCAGGTGATGGTCGTCTCTTCGTCGGCGATCTTGCCCGAATCGAAGCTGATGCTCGCCGCGGTGAAGCCACCGGCGGTGCGTTCCAGCGGGCTCTCGATGACGACCAGCGGGATCGTCACGTCGCCACCGTCCTTCGCCTTGATCAGAACGTTCGACAACGTGACGTTGTCGCCGTCGGCCTTGGCGGCCTCGAACGTGACCTTGGCCTCGTCGCGGGTCTGCGCCGCGGCGACGAAGGCGTCGGCGATCTTCTGGGCATCGGG
>JAEWAD010000542.1 GCA_023391905.1 Pseudomonadota bacterium
CCCTGGCGGCCGCCGGGCAATCGCGCCCTGACGCCCCAGGAATCGGCCGTCTGCCGTCCCTTCATCGAGCGCCAGGTCACCCTCGTGGATCCGGACTTCCTGATCTGCCTCGGCGCGACCGCGGCACGGGAGCTTCTGCAGACCTCGGAGGCCATCCTGCGCCTGCGCGGCCAATGGCGCCCCTACGTCACCGGGCGGCGCGAGATCCAGGCGATGGCGACACTGCCGCCCTCGCTGCTTCTGTTACAGCCACTACAAAAACGTCTCGTCTGGCGCGATCTTCTGGCGCTCAAGGCCGGCCTTTCCGGCAACAGCATGACGAAGACCTGAAAACTCTTCGGTTTTTCAGTCTGTAAACTTAATATTCACCATACAGTGCCATCATTTGGACATGGGAACGGCCGACAAAGCCGTACCACCGCAATCGATTCAAATTCGGACGCATTCGGCGCCCCTGGTCCACATGGCATCCCAGCTCATTCCCGTCGCCGCGCTCCTGATGGGGTCGGCCCTTCTCCTCGTCGCAGGCGGCATCCACGGCCTGCTTCTGCCGATCCGCGGTGCGATCGAGGGGTTCTCGACGACGGAGCTGGGCCTGATCGGCACCGGCTGGGCCGTCGGCTTCGTGCTCGGCTGCCTGGTGGTGCCGCGCATCGTGCGCCGGGTCGGCCATGTCCGCGCCTATGGCGTCATGGCCTCGATCGCCGGCGTGGTCATCCTGCTCAACCTCCTGATCATCTCGCCCTGGGCGTGGATCGGCCTGCGCGCCTTCTCCGGCTTCTGCTTCGCCGGCGCACAGATGATCGTCGAGAGCTGGCTCAACGAGCGCTGCACGCGCGAAAACCGCGGCACGATCTTCTCCGTCTACCAGATGGTGAATTTCGCCGCCTCGACCGCCGGCCAGCTGCTGCTGGCGACGGCGCCGGCCGAGGGCTTCTTCTTCTTCGTGCTAGGCGCGATCTTCTATAGCCTGGCGATCCTGCCCTCGGCGCTGTCGACGGCGCAGACGCCGCGGCCGCTGAAGACGACCAAGGTCGACCTGCGCAGCCTGTTCCGCAATTCGCCCGTCTCGGCCGTCGGCTGCTTCATGATCGGCATGGTCAACGGCGCCTTCGGCACGCTCGGCGCCGTCTATGGCCAGAAGATCGGCCTGCCGACCGCCGTGATCGCCTTCTTCATGAGCGCGGCCGTGCTCGGCGGCGCCATCACCCAGGTGCCGCTAGGCAAGCTCTCCGACCGGGTCGACCGCCGCGCCGTGCTGATCGGCGTCGCCGCCGCGGCCATCGTGATGAGCCTGGCCATCGCCTTCATCAACCCGACCCAGCCGGTGCTGGCGATCGGCATGATCACGCTGTTCGGCGGCATGATCTATCCGATGTACGGCCTGACCGTGGCCCACGCCAACGACTACGCCGCGCCGGACGATTTCGTGAAGATCGCCAGCGGCCTGCTGCTGATGTCCGGCATCGGCACGATGATCGGCCCGATCATCGGCGCGCTCGCCATGGAGCATCTCGGCCCCGGCGGCCTGTTCAGCTTCTTCTCGGTGATGCACGTCCTGCTGATCGCCTACACGGCCTATCGCATGAGCCGCCGGCCCGCCGCCCGCGACGTGCCGCGCGACGCCTTCCAGTCGGTGCCGCCGCTGAAGACCGCGACGCCAGAGGCGATCGCCATGGATCCGCGCGCCGACGAGGCCAAGCCCGCTCCGGCAACGCCTGCAACGCCCGCGCCGTCGCCCGCCGCCCCGGCGCTCGCGCCGGAACCGGCCTCCGAAACCCGCTGAAGCGCCGTCAGACCCGGCGATAGGCGCGGTCGAGATAGACCAGCGCCTGGTCGTGCGAACCGACCCGCACGGCCTCGACCAGGCCGAACAGCACCGAGTGCGAGCCCTGCTCGATCACCTCGGTCAGGCGGCAGTCGAAGCTCGCCCGCGCCGATTCCAGCACCGGCGCGCCGGTCGCCAGCGTCACCCAGGAGCCGAGCGCGAACCGTTCCGGCATGGAAAGCCCGGTGCGGCCGGCGAAGGCCTCGGCCAGCGGCTGCTGGTTGCCCTCCAGCGTGTTGACGCAGAAGCGGCCGTTCTTCTTGAAGGCGGCGTTGGTCTGGCTCTTGCGGTTGACGCAGACCAGCACGATCGGCGGACTGTCGGAGACCGAGGTCACCGCCGAGGCGGTCAGGCCGCATGAGCCGCCCTCGCCCGAGGTCGTGATAACATGAACCGGAGCGACCAGCCGGCTCATCGCCTCGCGGTACATTGCCGGATCGACCAGATCCGTGAGCGTGTCCATGCCTAGCCTTATCCCACACATGCCTGCGGCGTCAGGTGTGGTCCTATCGGGTCGGGCCGGCGCCGACAAGCCACCATGCCGCGACGCGGCAAAAATTCGGCCGACGCACTGATCAGGCAAACTTATCAATTTACGTTTGGGCACCTTAGTGTTATTCGCGGCGCTGTTGTTTTGTTCGTTTCCAGTTGCCAAGCGAAAGGATCGGTGACAGGCTCATGGCGGGAATAAAGCATCAAAAGAAGCAACAAAAATTGAGCTTCATGCGGGGATCCAACCTATGGAAGTATTCCTTCAGCAGCTGATCAACGGGATCACGCTGGGGTCGATCTATGGCCTGATTGCAATCGGATACACGATGGTGTTCGGCATCATCGGAATGGTCAACTTTTCACACGGCGACGTATTCATGACGTCGGCCTTCTTCGCCCTCATCTTCCTGCTTGTTCTTACGACCGTCTTCGGCATGTCGTCGATGATACTGGCGCTCATCATCGTTCTTGTCATCGCGATGGTGCTGACGAGCCTGTTGAGCTGGGCCATCGAGCGCATCGCCTACCGGCCGTTGCGCGGCTCGTTCCGGCTGGCGCCGCTGATTTCGGCGATCGGCATGTCGATCGTGCTTTCGAATTTCGTCCAGGTCGCCCAGGGCCCGCGCAACAAGCCGATCCCGCCCATGTTCACCGGCGGCTTCGAGGTGATGAACGCGAACAATTTCGCCGTCACCCTCTCCTACAAGCAGCTGATGATCTGGGTCGTCACCGCCGTGCTGCTGGTGGCGTTCTGGTACATCGTCCAGAAGACGCCGCTCGGCCGCGCCCAGCGCGCCTGCGAGCAGGACCGCAAGATGGCGGCGCTGCTCGGCGTCAATGTCGACCGCACCATCTCGCTCACCTTCGTCATGGGCGCGGCCCTCGCCGCCGTCGCCGGCACGCTCTATCTGTCCTACTACGGTGTGGTGAACTTCTCGGACGGCTTCGTGCCGGGTGTGAAGGCGTTCACGGCGGCCGTGCTGGGCGGTATCGGCTCGTTGCCGGGCGCCGTCATCGGCGGCCTGCTCATCGGCCTGATCGAGACGTTCTGGTCCGGCTATTTCTCGATCGACTACAAGGACGTCGCCGCGTTCTCGATCCTCGCCATCGTGCTCATCTTCATGCCGCAGGGCCTGCTCGGCCGCCCGGAAGTCGAGAAGGTGTGACATGGCTGCCGAAGACACTGCGAACAAGCACGGCCCGGATATCGCCGCGGCCGTGAAGGACGCCCTATTGAGCGGCCTCGTGGCACTGGCCCTGTTCGGACCCCTGATCGGTCTCCGCACCGAGCAGAACATGCGCAACGAGCTGGTGATCCAGAGCCGCTGGGGCCTCGTGGCGGCGATCATCGCCGTCATCGTGATCGGTCGATTCCTGATCGTGACGCTGGTGAGCCCGGCGCTCGCCCAGCGCCGCGAGCGCGTCTCGGCCACGCCGGAGCACCCCTCCGCTCTGCGCCAGGCGCTCGGAAAATGGTTCGCGCCAGCCTCGATCGCCTTCCTGTTCCTCTATCCGATCCTGATCGTGAGCCTGCTCGGTTTCCAGGGCTCGCTGAAATGGGTCGACAATTTCGGCATCCAGATCCTGATCTACGTGATGCTGGGCTGGGGGCTGAACATCGTCGTCGGCCTCGCCGGCCTGCTCGACCTCGGTTATGTCGCCTTCTACGCCGTCGGCGCCTATTCCTATGCGCTGCTGTCGAGCCATTTCGGCCTGTCGTTCTGGATCCTGCTGCCCATGGCCGGCATCTTCGCCGCGCTCTGGGGCATCATGCTCGGCTTCCCGGTGCTGCGGCTCAGGGGCGACTATCTCGCCATCGTGACGCTCGCCTTCGGCGAGATCATCCGCCTGGTGCTGATCAATTTCCGCGAGCTCACCAACGGCTCCGCCGGCATCAGCTCGATCCCGAAGGTGACGCTGTTCGGCATCCCGTTCGATGCGTCGCCCGGCGGCTTCGCCAAGATGTTCGACCTGCCGCTCTCCTCGGCCTATTACAAGATCTTCCTCTACTACCTGATCCTGCTGCTGGCGCTCCTGACCGCCTTCGTGACGATCCGGCTGCGCAAGCTGCCGGTCGGTCGCGCCTGGGAGGCGCTGCGCGAGGACGAGATCGCCTGCCGATCGCTCGGCATCAACACCACCAACACCAAGCTGACCGCCTTCGCCCTCGGCGCGCTGTTCGCCGGCTTCGCCGGATCGTTCTTCGCCGCCCGCCAGGGCTTCGTCTCGCCCGAATCCTTCACCTTCATGGAATCGGCGATCATCGTGGCGATCGTCGTGCTCGGCGGCATGGGCTCGATGGTCGGCGTGGCGCTCGCCGCCGTCGCCATGATCGGCGGCACCGAGCTGCTGCGCGAGCTGGCCTTCCTGAAGACGATCTTCGGCGACAACTTCAACCCCGACCAGTTCCGCATGCTGATCTTCGGCCTCGCCATGGTCGGCATCATGATCTGGAAGCCGCGCGGCTTCGTCTCGTCGCGTGAGCCGACGATCTTCCTGGCCGAGAAGAAGGCGATCTCCGGCTCGCTGGTGAAGGAGGGCCACGGCTGATGTCCGAGCTCCTTCAGACGGCCCCCGCCGCCCTGCCCTGGGAGAACAACCCGGTCCTCGCCGTCGAGCATGTCTTCATGCGCTTCGGCGGCCTGATCGCGGTCAACGACCTCTCCTTCAGCGTCGGCCGCGGCGACATCACCGCCCTGATCGGCCCCAACGGGGCCGGCAAGACGACGGTGTTCAACTGCATCACCGGCTTCTACAAGCCGACGCAGGGCATGCTGCGCCTGCAGCACGCCAGCGGCGCCACCTTCCTGCTCGAGCGGATGCCCGATTTCCGGATCTCCGCCAAGGCCCGCGTGGCCCGCACCTTCCAGAACATCCGCCTGTTCTCCGGCATGACCGTGCTGGAGAACCTGCTGGTCGCCCAACACAATCCGCTGATGCTGGCGTCCGGCATGACCATCCTCGGCGTGCTCGGCCTGCCGAGCTATCGCCGGGCCGAGCAGCAGGCTGTGGAGCGCGCGAAATACTGGCTCGAACGGACGGGCCTGACGCCGCGCGCCGACGACCCCGCCGGCGACCTGCCCTATGGCGCCCAGCGCCGGCTGGAGATCGCCCGCGCCATGTGCACGGAACCGGAGCTGCTCTGCCTGGACGAGCCGGCCGCCGGCCTCAATCCGCGTGAATCGGCGGAACTGAACGCCCTCCTCCTCGGCATCCGCGAGACCGAGAAGACGTCCCTCCTGCTGATCGAGCACGACATGTCGGTGGTCATGGAGATCTCCGACCATGTCATCGTCCTCGAATACGGCACCAAGATCGCCGACGGCACGCCGCCGGAGGTTCGCAACGACCCGCGCGTCATCGCCGCCTATCTCGGCGTCGACGACCGGGAGGTCGAGGTGGTCGAGGAAAGGCTGGATCAGATCATCGAAGGAGCGGCGACATGAGCGACGCCAACGGCGCGCCGCTGCTCTCGGTGCAGGGCGCCAAGACCTATTACGGCAAGATCATCGCGCTGAAGGGCGTCGACGTCGACGTCCACCAGGGCGAGATCGTCACGCTGATCGGCGCCAATGGCGCCGGCAAGTCGACGCTGATGATGACGATCTGCGGCAACCCGCGGGCCCGCGAGGGCAAGATCCTGTTCGAGGGTCGCGACATCACCAACATGCCGACGCACGAGATCGCGCGGCTGCGCATCGCGCAATCGCCGGAAGGGCGTCGCATCTTCCCGCGCATGACGGTGCTCGAAAACCTGCAGATGGGCGCGGCGCTCGACAACCTCGCCCATTTCGACCAGGACGTGGAGCGCATGTTCACGCTGTTTCCGCGGCTGAAGGAGCGCATCGCCCAGCGCGGCGGCACGCTCTCCGGCGGCGAGCAACAGATGCTGGCGATCGCCCGCGCGCTGATGGCGCGGCCGAAGCTCCTGATGCTCGACGAGCCGTCGCTCGGCCTGGCGCCGCTCATCGTCAAGCAGATCTTCGACGTCATCGGCGAGCTGAACCGCACCGAGGGGCTCACCGTCTTCCTCGTCGAGCAGAACGCCTATCACGCGCTCAAGCTGGCGCATCGCGGCTATGTACTGGTCAACGGCCTCGTCACCATGTCGGGGACCGGCAAGGAACTGCTGCAGAAGCCCGAGATCCGCGCGGCCTATCTGGAAGGCGGAGCGCATTGATGCCCGCCCCTTCCCGCCCCAATGCGAGAGACGACTGATGTCCGGCATCCTTTACGAAGAATCCTCTTTCGGCACCTTTCTCTTCGTCACCCTCGTGCTGGGCGGCGCCGGCGCCTGGATGACGGGCCGGGCCTGCGCCATCACCTGGCGGCCCTATCCGATGCTGCTCTTCTATCTGCTGGTGCTGTCCTTCGCCGTCCGCTTCATCCACTTCTCGCTGTTCGAGGCGACGCTGCTCTCGCTGCACTACTGGATCGTGGACGCGGCCTTCTGCCTGCTGATCGGCTCCATCGCCTATCGCTACACCCGCACCAACCAGATGACGACGCAGTACTATTGGCTTTACGCAAAGTCAGGCCCCTTCTCATGGCGCCCGATCTAGCGACGACTCACCCGCAACGCCCGATCGAAGGTTGACGGGATGTTGCAACCAAGAATCCGGATGACAGCCCGCAAGAAATCAGCAAGATAAGCGGTCAAGAACGGAGCTGTCATCCGACTAAAGGGCCAAAGCGCCCACCTTCCAGTACCAACGGGAGTCTTACGAATGAAGAAGTCCATCCTCTCCGGCATCGCGCTCGCCGCGGGCCTGACGCTGGCCGGCATGGCCCATGCGGACGACATCAAGATCGCCGCGGCGGGCCCGCTGACCGGTCCGAACGCCGCCTTCGGCGCGCAGATCCAGAAGGGCACCGAGCAGGCCATCGCCGACATCAACGCCGCCGGCGGCGTCAACGGCAACAAGTTCGTCCTGTCGCTCGGCGACGACGTTTCCGATCCGAAGCAGGGCGTCTCGGTCGCCAACAAGTTCGTCGGCGACGGCGTCAGCTTCGTGGTCGGCCACTTCAACTCCGGCGTGTCGATCCCGGCCTCGGAAGTCTATGCCGAGAACGGCATCTTCCAGATCTCGCCGGCCTCGACCAATCCGAAATTCACCGAGCGCGACCTCTGGAACACCTTCCGCACCTGCGGTCGCGACGACCAGCAGGGCGCCGTCGCCGGCCAGTACATCGTCGACCACCTGAAGGACAAGAAGCTCGCCATCATCCACGACAAGACCCCCTATGGTCAGGGCCTTGCCGACGAGACCAAGAAGGCCGCCAATGCCGGCGGCGTCACCGAAGTCATCTATGAAGGCATCAATGTCGGCGACAAGGACTTCTCCGCCTTGATCTCCAAGATGAAGTCGGCCGGCGTCGAGATCATCTATTACGGCGGCCTGCACCAGGAAGCCGGCCTCATCGTCCGCCAAGCGGCCGAGCAGGGCCTCAAGGCCGTGCTGTTCTCCGGCGACGGCATCACCGACCGCGAGTTCGCCGCCATCGCCGGCCCTGCCGCCGAAGGCACGCTGATGACCTTCGGTCCCGATCCGCGCCTGAACCCGGACGCCAAGGAAGTCGTCGAGCGCTTCCGCGCCTCGGGCTTCGAGCCGGAAGCCTACACGCTCTACTCCTATGCCAGCGTGCAGATCATCGCCCAGGCGATGGAAAAGGCCGGCTCGACCGATCCGCAGAAGGTCGCGGAAGTGGTCAAGTCGGGCGGCCCGTGGAAGACCGTTCTCGGCCCGCTCTCCTTCGACGCCAAGGGTGACCGCACCACCGCCGACTATGTCGTCTACTCCTGGGTCAAGGACGCCGACGGCAAGCTGGACTACAAGCAGCTCTGATCGAACCGCAGCCTGAACAGCGCCCGCGTCGCGAGACGCGGGCGTTTTCTTTTGGGCGCCCGGAGGGCATGATCGCCCCGTGATCCCGAAGGACGAATGATGCCGCGTCGCGCCAAGCCCGTTTCGAAATTCTCGTTTCCGCCGCTCGCCCTGGCGCTCGCCGCCGTGCTGGCGGGCCCCGCCGCCGCCTCGGCCGATATCCGCGTCATGGTGGTCGGCCCGATGACCGGCCCCTACCAGGCGCTCGGCAAGCAGATCCGCGCCGGCGTCGAGACGGCGGTCGATGCGCTGAACGCCACCGGCGGCATCGATGGCGAGCGGATCAGCGTCGACATCGAGGACGATGCCTGCAAGGCGGACAATGCGCTTGCCGCCGCCAACCGCGCCATCGGCCGCGGCGACGCGCTGGTGGTCGGCCATGTCTGCGCGGAGAGCGCGCTCGCCGCCGCCCCGGTCTATGTCGAGCACGGGTTGCTGGCGATCACGCCGGCCGTCACCGCCGACCGCTACACCGACAGCCGGCCCGGCCCGACCTTGTTCCGCCTCGCCGCGCGCGACGACGCGCAGGGGGCGACCGCCGGCGCCTTCCTGGCCGAGCGCTTCGGCGGCCAGCGCATCGCGATCCTCAATGACGGCTCGCCCTACGGCAAGCCACTGGCCGAGGCGACCAAGCGGGCCATGAACGACGCCGGCAAGCGCGAGGCCCGCGCCGACGGCTACGATCCCGGCGCCAAGGATTACACCGCGCTGGCGGAGCGGCTGATCGCCGACGCCATCGACGTCGTCTTCGTCGGCGGCGACCAGGGCGACGTCGCGCTGATCCTGAAGGCGCTGCGGGCCGGCGGCTCGGAAGCCGTCGTGGTCGGCGGCGACGCGCTGGCGACCAGCGAGTTCGCAGCCTCCGCAGGCCCCGTCGCGGACGGCACGCTCGTCACCTTCTTCACCGACTGGCGCCGTGGCGGCGATGCCGACGGCGTCACCGCCGCGCTGCGGACGGCCGGCGTCGAGCCGCAGGGCTACGTCCTCCCCGCCTATGCCGCCGTCCAGCTCTGGGCCGCCGGCCGGCGCGCCAGCGGCTCGGCCGAGGGCGCCGTGCTGGCCTCGACGCTCCAAGGCACGACGACCCCGACCGTGCTCGGCACGGTCGGTTTCGACCCGAAGGGCGACGCCGCGATCCAGGGCTTCTCGATCTTCCGCTGGCAGGACGGCGCGCTCGTGCCCGACGCACGTGACTAGGGTTAACGAAGGGCTAACGAGCGGCTAACGAAACCGCAGCGGGCTGAACGGCGCCGGATCGACGAACGGCATCTCGCGCGTGATCAGCTCCGAGACGAGCCGCCCGGTCGCCGGACCGAGCGTGAAGCCGAGATGGCCATGGCCGAAATTGAGCCAGAGGCCGGGATGGCGGGGCGCGGCGCCGACGATCGGCATCGAATCCGGCAGGCACGGGCGCGAGCCCATCCACGGCTCCGCCTCGACCGCCTCGCCGAGCGGGAACAGCGCCTTGACCTGCGGCAGGATGCGGC
>JAEWAD010000049.1 GCA_023391905.1 Pseudomonadota bacterium
CCCTCTACCAACACCTCGTCCGGCGCCCTGGCGCCGGACCGCCAGCCCGGACCGGGCGCCCTCCCGAAGCTTGAATGGACTGACCCTGTGACCACTCCCGATCTCTCCGGCCGCATCGTCGTCGTCACCGGTGTCTCGCGCGGCATTGGCTGGAACGCCGCGCTCGCCATCGCCGAGGCGGGCGCGCATGTCGTCGCCATCGCCCGCACGGTCGGCGCGCTGGAGGAGCTGGATGACGCCATCCAGGCCAAGGGCGGCTCGGCCACGCTGGTCCCGCTCGACCTGAAGGATCTCGAGGCGATCGACCGGCTCGGCTACTCGATCTACGAGCGCTGGGGCAAGCTCGACGGCCTTGTCGGCAATGCCGGCCAGCTGGGTCTGATCACCCCGGTCGCCCATCTCGACCAGAAGGAATGGGATACGGTGATGACGGTCAACGTGACCGCCAACTACCGCCTGATCCGCTCGCTCGATCCGCTGCTGCGCCAGTCGGATGCCGGCCGCGCGCTGTTCCTGAGCTCGGGCGCCGCCGTCACCTGCCGCCCCTACTGGGGCGCCTATTCCGCCTCCAAGGCCGCGCTCGAGGCGATCGTCCGCACCTATGCGGCGGAAATCGACTCCAGCACCGTCCGCGCCAACCTGTTCGATCCCGGCCCGCTGCGCACCCAGATGCGCGCCAAGGCACGCCCCGGCGAGGATCCGGAGACGCTCGAGCATCCGCGCGTCGTGGCGGACGACATCGTCCGCATGATCGCGCCCGGTTTCACCGACAACGGCACGCGCTTCGAATATCTCACCAAGAACGTGACGCGCTTCCTGGCCTGATCCGTTCGCCGCAGTACGGCGCGCGAGCCCCAGGCTCGCCGCCGGCTCGATGACGCAAGCGGCCCCGCTCAGACGATCGAAACGTCCTGCAGCCGCGGCAGCACGGCGCGGTTGACCAGCCGGTCGACGAGGATCTCGCGCCGGGTGAACCAGTTCACCACGTTCTCCGCCCCCATCACCGCGATGCGCTCCATCGTCGCCGCCGTCTCGGCCGCGATATGCGGCGTGATGATCGTGTTCGGCGCGGTCAGGAGCGGATTGTCGGGCCGCGGAGGCTCCGCCGCCAGCGTGTCCAGCGCAGCGCCGCCGAGGCGCCCCGAGGCGAGCGCCTCGGCGACATCGGCCTCGTTCAGAAGCCCGCCGCGCGCCGTGTTGACGAGCAGTGCGCCCGGCTTCATCCGCGCGATGGTGTCGCGATCGAAGAAGCCGCGATTGGCGGCATCCATCGGACAATGCAGGCTGACGATGTCGCTCTCGGCGAGAAGCTGTTCCAGCGACACGACGGCGAAGCAGGCCTGAGGCGAAACCGCCGCGCCCGGCCTGCCGGAGGCGACCACGCGCATGCCGAGCGCGCGCGCCATCTCGCCGACGCGACGGCCGATGCGCCCGAGGCCGACGATGCCGAGCGTCTGGCCGCGCAGCTCGGTCGCGACATAGCGACCACGATCCCAGATGCCCGCCTTCAGCCGACCGTCGAGGCGCACGACGTCGCGCCGGATCGCCAGGATCAGCGCGATCGCCATCTCCGCCGTCGCATCGGCGTTGGCGTCGCCCGCCGTCATCACCGGGATGTTGCGCGTCGTGGCGCCGGCGAGGTCGACGCTGTCGACCCCTGCCCCCATCTTCGAAATCATCGTGAGATCCGGTGCGGCCGCGATCACGCCCGCGTCGAGTGGCGGGTTCGCCCGCACCAGGATGGCATCGAACCGGCGCGCCGAAAGGGTCGCCACCATGCGGGCCCGATCGATCGGCCCGCTCATCGTCTCGATCGTCGCGCCGATCGGCCGGAGGATCCGGGACGCCGGCTCCAGCAGGTCATCGCCCGTCATCAGGACATGGATGGGCGGGCGCATGTCTCTATCCTCGATTTGCGAGATTGCACCGTCACCACTCCCACGGAGAGGTCGGAGCGAAGCGCCGGGTGAGGGGCTGCGATCTCAGCGGTGAGGCCTGAACCCCTCGCCCGCCGGCCTTCGGCCGTCGACCTCTCCCCATGGGAGAGGTGAAAGATCACGCTCCGCCCAAACCCTACCGCTTCTTGGCCTTGTTCTCGAACGGGTTCTCACCCTTGCGCAGTTGCAGGCGGAGCGGCACGGCGGTCAGCTTGAACGTCTCGCGGATGCCGTTCAGCAGATAGCGCGTGTACGCGTCCGGCAGCGCCTCGGGGCGCGAGCAGAAGGCGACGAAGGTCGGCGGCCGCGCCTTGGGCTGCGTCATGTAGCGGAGCTTGACGCGGCGGCCCGACACGGCCGGCGGCGGATGGTGCTCGAGCACGCTCGCCAGCCAGCGGTTCAGCGCCGCCGTCGGGATGCGCCGGTTCCAGGCCTCGTAGACCTTGAGCAGGTCGCCCATCAGCTTGTCGATGCCGGAGCCGGTCAGGCCGGAGAGCGGCACCAGCGGCACGCCGCGCACCTGCGGCAGCAGCCGTTCGGCCATTTCGCGCAGCTCCGCCATCTTGGCCTGGCGATCCTCGACCAGGTCCCACTTGTTGAGACCGATCACCAGTGCCCTGCCCTCGCGGGCGACGAGATCGGCGATCTGCAGGTCCTGCTTCTCGAACGGGATGGTGACGTCGAGCATCAGCACGACGACCTCGGCGAAGCGGATGGCGCGCAGCGTGTCGCCGACCGAGAGCTTCTCGAGCTTGGTCTCGACGCGCGCCTTCTTGCGCATGCCGGCCGTGTCGAACAGCTTGATCTGGCGGTCGCGCCAGGTCCAGTCGACCGAGATCGAATCGCGCGTGATGCCGGCCTCCGGGCCGACCAGCAGGCGGTCCTCGCCCAGCATGGTGTTGATCAGCGTCGACTTGCCGGCGTTCGGGCGGCCGACGATGGCGACCCGGATCGAACGCTTGATGTCGAGCGGAACCTCGACCTCCTCGCCGGTCTCCGGATCGACCCGGAGCGTCACCGGCGCATCGTCGACGTCGTCGAACAGATCGTCTTCCTCGCGCTCGAACGGCAGCAGCGCGGCGAAGAGATCCGCCATGCCTTCGCCGTGCTCTGCGGAGAGCGCGATCGGCTCGCCGAGGCCGAGGCCGTAGGCCTCCAGGACGCCGTTCTCGCCGAGCTTGCCCTCGGCCTTGTTGGCGACCAGCACCACCGGCTTGCCGACGCGGCGCAGCAGCTCGGCGAAATGCTCGTCGACCGGCGTGACGCCGACGCGGGCGTCGATCAGGAACAGCGAGACGTCGGCGTCCTCGATCGCCAGCTCGGTCTGGGCACGCATGCGGCCCTCGAGGCTCTCGGGATCGGCGTCTTCGAGGCCGGCGGTGTCGATGATCGTGAAGCGCAGATCGCCGATCCGGCCCTCGCCGGGCCGACGGTCGCGCGTCACGCCCGGCGTGTCGTCGACGATCGCGATCTTCTGGCCGACGAGGCGGTTGAAGAGGGTCGACTTGCCGACATTGGGACGGCCAATGATGGCGACGGTGAAGGTCATGACAGGTTCGGCCCCAAATGACGTCGGGAAGCCGCGGCGTCCGAGACTTCCCGAAATTCTGCCACGTCAAGGTTCCGGCTAATACGCCCCGCGTGGCCCCGGAACGACGAAACGGTGAGGATCCGCTCTGGCTCGATCAGCTCTTGGCCGGTGCGGCCGGCGCGCCGATCTTGGAACGGATCAGGTCCAGCATCAGCTGGTTGCGGCTCTGCATCGACTGCGGCGTCTCGGGATCGTCCGCGATCGACTGGAAATAGCCGCGCGCCGCTTCCAGATCGCCGGTGCGCCAGGCCGTCAGGCCGAGCAGCTCGCGGGCGCTGTGGCGCCACGGATTGCCGGTCTCGGCGAGATCGCCGATGCGGCTCTTCATCTGGGCGAGATCGGCGGTGTCGACGACGAGCAGCGCGGCGCGGAGACGCGCCATCTGCTGCAGCAGCGCCGGCGTGCCGGGCTTGGCGGCGATCGCGTCGAAGGCCTTGACGGCCTCGTCGGTCTTCTTGGTGGCGGCGAGCTCGGAAGCCGCCCGGAAGCTGGCGAGCACCGGATAGCCGCCGCTACCGGTCGCGGCGATCTCGTTCAGCGCCGCGATCGCCTCGTCATGCTTGTTCTCGCTGGCGAGGTTCAGCGCCGCGACGAAGCGGTCGCCCTCGGCTGCCGCCTGCTGCTCACGCCAATATTCCCAGCCGCGCCAGCCGCCGACGCCGACCACGATCAGAACCGCGACCAGGATGACGTAGGGTCCGAAGCGCGCCCAAAGACGCTTCGCCTTCTCGCGGCGAAGGTCGTCTTCGACTTCGTGGAAAATATCGGTCATGCTCTTCTTTCCGGCTCCGGTCAGCGGCGCGCACCATAACGAAGCGCCCCGCAGCTGGCAAATCGATGATCGCCGGCGCAGACGGGATTATCCACGCCGCGCGGCACCACGGAAAGCCCTTCCTTTCGCAGCGGCCGGCGATCCTAGAGATCGCGAAAAAACGAGGCGCGAAAACCCGCGCCCCGACGCGCGTGGAGGGCGACCGAAGCCGCCTCCTAGACCTTCTTGGTGTAGGTGTTCTCCGGGCCCGGGAAGGCGCGCGTCTTCACCGCATCGGCATAGGCGGCGACCGATTCCTCGATCATCGCGCCGAGATTGCCGAACTTCTTCACGAATTTCGGCACGCGCGGCGACAGGCCCAGCATGTCCTCGAGCACGAGGATCTGGCCATCGCAATCCGACGACGCGCCGATGCCGATCGTCGGCACCGCGACCTTCGCCGTGATCTCGCGCGCCACCGTGTCGATCACGCCCTCGACCACGATCGCGAAGGCGCCAGCCTCGGCGATCGCCTGCGCGTCAGCCATGACGGCCGCGGCGCTCTCGTCGTTCTTGCCCTGGACCTTGAAGCCGCCCATCGTGTTGATCGACTGCGGCGTCAGGCCGAT
>JAEWAD010000078.1 GCA_023391905.1 Pseudomonadota bacterium
CTGCCGACGATCGCGAAGCCACCGACGACGATGACGACGATGACCTGCGCGAACGGCCGACGCTGCGCGAACGGTTGAGCGAGATCGCCGGAGGCCTCAACGGCACGATGATCGCGGCGGCCGTCGCGGGCGTGGTCGCCCTCGCCGGCATCGTGCTCGGCACGACCTACTTCATGGGCAAGTCCGACGCGCCGCAACAGACGGCGGCGGCCCCGGAACAGCCGGCGCCGCCGGCAGCATCGACCGGGGATCCGGCACCGCCGGCCGCGACGCCGGCCGAACCCGCGACACCGCCCGCCGAAGCGGCCCAGCCGCCGGCAGCGATCCCGAATGGCGGCCTGGCGCTCGAGACGCTCAGCCTGTTCGACGGCCGCGATCCCAGCGTGTTCCAGTCGTCGCCAGGCAATCCGATCCGCTTCGAAGGCGACACGCAGGGCGGCTTCGCCCGCATCGCCTCGTCGACCAACGGCGCCGGCTCGCGGATCACGGTCGGCCGCGGTGTGTTCGAACGCCTCGCGGGCCGCACCGTGCGTATCGTCGTGGTGGCGCGCGCGGCGGCGACGGATCCCGCCTCCTCGCTCCGCTTCTCCTACCAGAACGGCCGCAGTCTCAGCCCCTGGTTCGACGGCCCGCTCGGCGCCGGCTACGCGCCGCTATCGCTGACCTGGAAGGTTCCGAAGGAGCGCGGCGGCCCCGAGACCGACGCGATCATGATCGAGCCGGGCATCCCCGGCGACGGCACGGCCGCCGACGTCAGCTCGGTGCGGATCGAGATCCTGCAATAGGGGCTGCGCCACCCTCGCCGTCATCCCGGGGAGAAGCTCGGGATCCATACAGCGGGGTTGACCGGCGTTTCGCGCGGCGAGGCCCCGACTGCATGGATCCCCGCCTACGCGGGGATGACGGGATGCGGTGCGTATCTCCAGAGCCACCTTCTCCTGTGAGGGAGAGGCGAAGAGCACCGCCCCTTACCCCGGCAGGTAACCGTTGCCGATCAGGTAGTCGACGATCTGGTCGGCCAGCGCCTCGGAATCATGCCCGGTCGTGTCGAGGTGGATGTCGGGCGTGACCGGCGCCTCATAGGGGCTGTCGATGCCGGTGAAGTTCTTGATCTGGCCTTCGCGCGCCTTCTTGTAGAGCCCCTTCACGTCGCGCTCCTCGGCGACGGCGAGCGGCGTATCGACGAAGATCTCGATGAACTCGCCCGCCTCGACCAGATCGCGCGCCATCTGGCGCTCGGAGCGGAAGGGCGAGATGAACGACACCAGCACGATCAGCCCGGCATCGACGAAGAGCTTCGCCGTCTCGGCGACGCGGCGGATGTTCTCGACGCGGTCGGCGTCGGTGAAGCCGAGATCGCGGTTGAGGCCGTGGCGGACATTGTCGCCGTCGAGCAGATAGGTGTGCCGCCCCATCAGGTGCAGCTTCTTCTCGACCAGGTTGGCGATGGTCGACTTGCCGGCGCCGGAGAGGCCGGTGAACCAGAGGACGCCGGGACGCTGGCCCTTGGCGTCGGCGCGCGCCTGCTTGCCGATATCGAGCGCCTGGCGATGGATGTTGGTGGCGCGGCGGAGGCCAAAGCGGATCATGCCGGCTGCAACCGTCTGGTTGGTGAAGCGGTCGATCAGGATGAAGGCGCCGGTGGCGCGGTTCTCGTCATAGGGATCGAAGGCGATCGGCTCGGCCAGCGACAGATTGGCGAAGCCGATGTCGTTCAGCCCGAGCGTCTTGGCCGCCAGCGGCTTGAACGTCTCGACCTCGACGAGGTGCTTCAGTTCCGTCACCGCGGCGCCGACGATGCGGGTGCCGACCTTCATCAGATAGGGCCGCCCCGGCAGCATCGGCGCCTCGGCCATCCAGATCAGATGCGCGGCGAGCTGGTCGGAAACCTCGGGCCTCGCCTCGCGCGGAACCAGAACGTCGCCGCGCGAGAGGTCGATCTCGCGGTCGAGCGTCAGCGTCACCGCGGCATCGACCCCGGCCGACGACAGGTCGCCGTCATGGGTGACGATGCGATCGACCCTGGCGGACTGGCCGGTGCGCGCCACCACGATGTCGTCGCCCGGGCGGACGGCGCCGCTCGCCACCGTGCCGGCATAGCCGCGGAAGGTAAGATCGGGCCGGTTGACCCATTGCACCGGAAAGCGGAACGGCCGCTCGACGCCGGGGGCCAGCTCGAGCCTCTCAAGATGCTCCAGCAAGGTCGGCCCGCGATACCAGGTCATGCTCGGGCTCGGCGCGGTGACATTGTCGCCGAAGCGGGCGGAGAGCGGGATCGCGACCCGCGTGGCGAAGCCATAGTGATCGGCGTCGGCATCGAACTGCGCGACGATGCGGGCATAGGTTTCCTCGTCATAGCCGACGAGGTCGATCTTGTTGATGGCGAGCACGACGTGGCGGATGCCGAGCAGCGCCGCGATGGTGGCGTGGCGCCGCGTCTGGGTCAGGATACCTTTTCGCGCATCGATGAGGAGGACCGCGAGATCCGCCGTCGAGGCGCCGGTCGCCATGTTGCGCGTGTACTGCTCGTGGCCGGGCGTGTCGGCGACGATGAACTTGCGCTTCTCGGTGGCGAAGAAGCGATAGGCGACGTCGATGGTGATGCCCTGCTCGCGCTCGGCCTCGAGCCCGTCGACAAGGAGGGCGAGATCGATGTCGTCACCCACCGTACCGAACTTTCGCGAATCCTTCTCTAGGGTCGCGAGCTGGTCCTCGAACAGGCGCTTGGTGTCGTAGAGCAGACGGCCGATCAGGGTCGACTTGCCGTCGTCGACGCTGCCGCAGGTCAGGAAGCGCAGGATGCCCTTGTCCTCCGGTTCGCCGAAGAGCGCCGCGGCGCGCTGGTCGTCGAGCACCGGGCGGGACGGGTTGAACTCGGTCATCAGAAATAGCCCTCGCGCTTCTTCTTCTCCATCGAGCCGGATTCGTCGTGGTCGATGAGGCGGCCCTGCCGCTCGGAGGTAGTGGCGAGGAACATCTCGCGGACGATGTCTTCCAGCGTCTCGGCATCGGATTCGACGGCCGCCGTCAGCGGATAGCAGCCGAGCGTGCGGAAACGGACCCGGCGATGCTCGGGCACTTCGCCCGGCTGCAGGCGCATGCGCGCGTCGTCGACCATGATCCACTGGCCATTTCGCTGCACGACCGGGCGCTCGGCCGAGAAATAGAGCGGCACGATCGGGATGTTCTCGGCGAGGATGTATTGCCAGATGTCGAGCTCGGTCCAGTTCGACAGCGGAAAGACGCGGATGCTCTCGCCCGGCTTGATGCGGGTGTTGTAGAGCGACCAGAGCTCGGGACGCTGGTTCTTCGGGTCCCAGCCGTGATTGGCGGAGCGGAACGAGAAGACGCGCTCCTTGGCGCGGCTCTTCTCCTCGTCGCGGCGCGCCCCGCCGAAAGCCGCGTCATAGCGGCCGGCGTCGAGCGCCTGCTTCAGCGCCTCGGTCTTCATCACCTGGGTGTAGTTGGAAGAGCCGTGGTCGAACGGATTGATGCCGGCGGCCTTGCCTTCCTGGTTGGTATGGACGCGGATATCGAGGCCGAGCCGCCGCACCGTCTCGTCGCGAAAGGCGATCATCTCGCGGAACTTCCACGTCGTGTCGACATGCAGCAGCGAGAAGGGCGGCCGTGCCGGATAGAACGCCTTCATCGCCAGATGCAGCATGACCGACGAATCCTTGCCGATCGAATAGAGCATCACGGGATTGTCGAAACTCGCCACGACCTCCCGCATGATGAAGATCGCCTCGGCCTCGAGGCGGCGAAGATGCGGCAGCGCGGATAGAGACATGGGGAACTCCGATAGGGAGCGAAAACCTAGTCTTTGCCGGCAAGCATTCTCAAGCACGGCCGTGCCGTATATCTCCATCTATAGCTGGAAGATTGGCGCGGCGGTCGCGATTTCGGAAAAGTGATTTCAGTAAACTAGATGGATATAGTCGTGATTACACGGCTCCCGGGCCGCCGCGCGCGACGAACCACGGATTGGCATAGGCCGCGACACCGGCCGCCGGACCCGGGCCATAGGCGAGCGGCGCGCCGCCGAGGGTCTCGACGAGACCGCCGGCCGCGCGCAGCACCGCATCGCCGGCCGCCGTGTCCCATTGCATCGTCGGGCCCATGCGCGGATAGAGGTCCGCCTCGCCCGCCGCCATCAGGCAGAACTTCAGCGACGAGCCGGCCGCGACCAGCGAGGCGCCGGGATAGCGGGCGATGAACGCATCCGTTTCCGGCGTTCGGTGCGAGCGGCTGGCGAGAATGCGCGGCGGCATCGTGGCGGGATCGGTGACGCGGATCGCCCGGCGCGCCGTGATCGCACTGCCTGCGACCGCGAGATGCTCGGCGCCCCTGCCGAGGCGGCCGGCATAGAGATCGCCGCGCGCCGGCGCATAGACGACGCCGAGGACGGGCACGCCGTTCTCGACCAGCCCGATATTGACCGTGAAATCGCCGTTGCGGCTGATGAATTCGCGCGTGCCGTCGACCGGGTCGACCAGGAAGAACGCGCCGCCGACCGTCGGGATCTGCCCCTCCGAGCATGCTTCCTCGGCAACGACGGGGATCGTCGGCGCCAGCCGCCCCAGCGCCTCCAGGATGACGATTTCGGCGCGCCGGTCGGCCTCGGTCACCGGCGATGCGTCGCCCTTCTGCTCGACCGCGAAACCGCCATCATAGACCTCCATCACGACACGACCGGCGGCGATGGCCGTTCCGATCAGGGCCTCGTACAGCGCATCGTCGGCGGCATTCAGGCTCGGCACGGGGCGGCTCTCCGGGAGGACGGGACTGGGAAGGACGGCCGACCCGACGAAAGCACGGGCGGCGCGCTTCCGGTAGCCTTCTCCGGGCCGCGCCGCAAGCCGGCATTGACGGCCGGCCCGAAACGCGGCAACGCAGGGGCATCTTGGCGCGGGAGCGTTGCATGGCAGAGGCGGATGGCGGGCATTTCGCGACCGGCAGGGCGACCGCCCTGCCGCAGGCACGCGTCGCGCCGGCTCTCCTCCTCGCCGGCGTCGCCTTCCTGCTCGCGCTCCTGCTCCGCCTGTCGACGCTCGGGCACCTGGCGCTCTGGTTCGACGAGGTGATCACCGCCGATGTCGCCGCCGCGTCCTGGCCAGCGCTCGTCGCCGACCGCCTTGGCAACGGCCATTTCCCGACCTATTTCGCAGCGTTGAAGGCGTTCGGCCTCTCCGGCGGATCGGAGTTCGCGCTTCGCCTGCCCTCGGCCCTCTTCGACAGCCTCGCCGCCGCGCTGGTCACCGTCGTCGCGTTCCGCCTGTCGGGACGAACCGGAGCGATCGCCGCGCTGCTGCTCTACGCCTTCTTTCCGGTCCTCATCCAGTACGGCCAGGAGGCGCGCCCCTATGCGCTGATGCTGGCCTTCGTGGCACTCGCCATTCTCGGGCAGATCGGCCTGCTGACCGGGAGGCCCGCTTCCGGTCGACTGGCCGTGCTCGCGACGATAGGAACGCTCGGCGCCGCGCTCGTCGTGCCGGCCGGCATCGTGCCGGTCGCGCTGCAGCACCTCGCGCTGCCGCTCTGCGGCTTCCGGGATTTCCCGCCGGCCGAGAAGCGGCTCTGGTGGCGCCACATCCTCGTCACCTGGGCCGGCATTCTTGCCGCCGCCGCCTTCCTGCTGCCTGCCGTCATGATGCAGGCGGCGAAACCAACGGGCCTGATGAAATGGCAGAGCCGTGACGGCTTCGGCCAGCGCGTCCTGGAGGCCTTCGGCCAAACCTACGGCTTTGTCGTGCCGGGCGATATCGACCGCTTCCTCGCCGTCGGCTGGAACGGCTGGATGGCCGCCGCCTTCCTCGCCCTGATGCTCGCCGGCTTGCTCGCCAATCGAGGTCGTCCCGCCTTCCGCATGCTGGCCGTCACCGCCTTCGGCACGCCGCTGGTCTTCCTGGTCCTCGGCCTCTTCTCCGCCAGCGCCGGGCGCTATCTGATCGGCATGCTGCCGGCGGCGATCCTGCTCGCGGCGGCGGGCGTCGCGGCCCTGCTGGCCCGGCGCGGCGCTTCCCGGATTGCGGCGGGCGCCATCCTCGCCCTCTTCGCTTGCGGCCTCGCCCTGCAGTCGCTCGACATGCTGGTCTCGCCGCGAAAATACGATTGGCGCCCTGTCGCGGCCTTCCTGCGCGCGCATGGCATCGCCGACACGGAGATCCTGACCGATGCGCCGCATGCGGCGAAGGCGCTCCGTTACTATGTCGCGGCCGCCGACGGCATCCGCTACGACGCGATCGATCCGATGCGGGAGCCGATGGAAAAGCTCTGGGACAAGGCGACCGGGCGCCCGCTCGCCGTCCTGCTGACGGCCTCCTACAAGCCGCTGCCGGCCGCGCTCACGGCCGACGCCGTCGTCTGCCGCTTTCGCTTCGGCGAGCAGACGCTGACGATGATCGCCCGCGAGCCCGCGCTCATGCCCGAGGCGCTCGGCGCCTGCGCAACCTGAGATTGCCGCACGACAAAGGGCACACACGACCCGATTTAATAAGTCTCCCTTGCAAATCAGTCTTCTCCGCAGCCGGCGCCATACCTACATCAAGGGCGTACGGAGGGGCTCGCCTCCCGGCTGACAAGGAGAGATCATCATGTCCGACACCAATCGGCTCGACGGCAAGATCATCATCGTCACGGGCGCCGCCGGCGCCATCGGCGCGGCCGCCATTCGCGTGATGCTGGCGCGCGGCGCCTCGGTGGTCGCGGTCGACTATTCCGGCGACGCGCTGCAGAAGCTCGCCAGGGAACTCGGCGCCGGCGACCGCCTGGTCACCGTCACGGCCGATGTCAGCGACGAGGCGGCGGTGAAGGCCTATGTCGACGAGACGGTGAAGCGCTTCGGACGGATCGACGCCTTCTTCAACAATGCCGGCATCGAGGGCGAAACCCATCCGATCCCCGACTATCCGCTCGCCGCGTTCCAGAAGGTGATGGCCGTCAACGTCGTCGGCGTCTTCCTCGGCATGAAATACGTGATTCCGGTGATGGCGAAGCAGGGCAAGGGCAGCATCATCAACACGTCGAGCGTCGCCGGCCTGTCCGGCTCGCCGAACATGGTCGCCTACAACACCTCGAAGCATGCCGTGATCGGCCTGATGCGCGTCGCGGCCGTCGAATGGGGCGCCAAGGGCATCCGCGTCAACACGATCAATCCGGGCCCGATCGAGGGTCGCATGATGGATTCGCTGGATTCGACCCGCGCCGCCGACGCGGCGGCCGTGCGCAAGGCGACGCAGGCGGCGGTGCCGGCCGGTCGCTACGGCAAGCCCGAGGAAGTGGCGGCGCTCGCGGCCTTCCTCGCCTCGGACGACGCCAGCTACATCAATGGCGGCGTCTATCCGGTCGATGGCGGCCTGACCGCCGGCTGATCGCCTTTCACAGAACCCAAAAAGAACGGGCGCCCAAGGGCGCCCGTTCTCCATTCTGCGATCCGAAGATCCTTGGCTTACTTCAGCCCGGCCGCGTCGGTGACGGCATGCGTCCAGGCGCCGGTCGGCTCCTTGGTGATGACGGGAGCCTCGCCGCCGGCCGACAGCAGGGTCTGCACGGTGCGCTTGTAATCCGCCTCGTCGAGCTTGCCGTTGGTGCCTTCGGTGAGCTTGTTGACCTCGCCCATCATGAACTTCTGGTGCGCCTCGGTCTGCGCGCCGGTCTCGTCATTGTCGAGGACGATCTTGGCGGCTTCCTCGGTGTTGTCACGGGCATAGGCCCAGCCCTTCATCGAGGCGCGGACGAACTTCGCCATCTTGTCGACGAAGGCCGGGTCCTTGAGCTTGTCCTCCATGACATAGAGGCCGTCCTCGAGCGTCGCGACGCCCTGGTCCTCATATTTGAAGACGATCAGCTCGCTCTCCGGGATGCCCGCGTCGAGCACCTGGCCGAACTCGTTGTAGGTCATGGTCGAGATGCAGTCGGCCTGCTTCTGGATCAGCGGGTCGACGTTGAAGCCCTGCTTCAGCACGGTGACGCCGTTCGGGCCGCCCTCGGTCGGAAGGCCGAGCTTCGCCATCCAGGCGAGGAAGGGGTATTCGTTGCCGAAGAACCAGACGCCGAGCGTCTTGCCCTTGAAATCGTCCGGCGAGGTGATGCCGGTATCCTTGCGGCAGGTCAGCATCATGCCCGACTTCTTGTAGGGCTGGGCGATGTTGACGAGCGGCACGCCTTTTTCACGCGAAGCCAGCGCCGCCGGCATCCAGGTGGTGATGACGTCGGCGCCGCCGCCAGCGATCACCTGCTCGGGGGCGATGTCGGGGCCGCCCGGCTTGATCGTGACGTCGAGGCCCTCCTCCTCGTAGAAGCCCTTTTCCTTGGCGACGTAATAGCCGGCGAACTGGGCCTGCGTGACCCATTTCAGCTGCAGCGTCAGCGCGTCGGCCGCCTGGGCCGAGACGCTGGTCATGAGCGTCGCGGCAACCGCGAGCGCCCCAATCATAAGCTTCTTCATTGACCCCTCCAGGTTCGGTTCTTGTAGCCTTTCCCGGAACCCGCCCTCAGGTGCGGAAGGACGGATGCCAGAAGGTCGAGGCGCGCTCGATGAGCGCGATCACCCCGTAGAACGCGGAGCCGGCCAAGGCCGCCACCGCGATTTCCGCCCACACCATGTCGATGTTCATGCGCCCGACTTCGGTGGAGATACGGAATCCCATGCCCACGATCGGCGTGCCGAAGAACTCGGCGACGATGGCCGCGATCAGGGCCAGTGTCGAATTGATCTTGAGGGCATTGAATATGAAGGGCAGCGCCTCGGGAAGCCGGAGCTTGAAGAGCGACTGCCAGTAATTCGCCGCATAGGTGCGCATCAGGTCGCGCTGCATCGGCTGCGCCGCGGCGAGGCCGGTGACGGTGTTGACCAGCATCGGGAAGAAGGTGGCGACCACGACCACCGCCGCCTTGGACGGCCAGTCGAAGCCGAACCACATCACCATGATCGGCGCGATGCCGATGATCGGCAGCGCCGAGACGAGGTTGCCGACCGGCAGAAGGCCGCGCTGCAGGAAGGGGATGCGGTCGACCAGGATGGCGACCAGGAAGCCGGAGCCGCAGCCGATGACATAGCCCGCGATCACCGCCTTCAGGAAGGTCTGGCGGAAATCGGCGGCGAGGATCGGGATCGACGAGGTGAGTTTGGCCCAGATCGCCGAGGGCGGCGGGATCAGCACGCGCGGCACCTCGAAGGCGACGACAATGACCTCCCAGAAGATCAGGATCCAGATGCCGAAGATCAGCGGCACCACCAGCTTCAGCAGGAACCCGCCGAGGCCGCCGCGCGGCCGGATCGCGGCGAGTTGCGACACCAGCCGCCAGGCGAGCAGCCAGGACGTGAACAGCAGTGCCCAGAAGCCGGCGCCGGCATGGCCGGCGAGGCCGGGCAACCTGTCGAGCGCCAGCCAGGCGCCGACATGGGCCGCCACCGCCAGCAGGATCGCCGTGAAGGCGCCCCGCTCGGCGCGGATCGACTGGTAGATTGCCGCGGCGAAGAGCAGGATGACGCACCAGCCGGCCAGCCCCTCGCGCGGCAACAGGCGCGCCGGATCGGCAGCGTCGAGCGGCAGCGCGACGGCGCCGAACAGGCCGAAAAAGGCGATCCAGGGCTGCAGATGTCCGCGGTTGCTCATCGTGCCATCCCCTCCGCCATAGATCCCCTCCCCCTTGTGGGGAGGGTTAGGGAGGGGGTACCGGCTCGGTCCCTCCGCATTGAATGACATCGGCGCGAACAGAGACCAGTTCCCACCCTCGAGGTGGTACCCCCACCCCGGCCCTCCCCACAGGGGGGAGGGAGAAGACCGGACGCACGGATGAAGTTGCTCATCGTGCCATCCCCATGCGCTTCAGGACGATGCGGTTGGCGAGGCCGACGATCGCCACCAGCACGGCGGCGAGGATCGACGCGGCGAGCAGGGCCGCCCAGATCTGCACCGTCTGGCCGTAATAGGAGCCGGCCAGCAGCCGCGCGCCGAGGCCGGCCGAAGCACCGGTCGGCAGTTCGCCGACGATGGCGCCGACCAGGCTGATCGCGATGGCGATCTGCATCGAGGTGAAGAGATAGGGGAGCGAGGCCGGGAAGCGCAGCTTCCAGAACGCCTGCCAGCTGGTCGCCGAATAGGTGCGCATCAGGTCGAGATGCATCGGATCGGGCGAGCGCAGCCCCTTCACCATGCCGACCGTGACCGGGAAGAAGGAGAGATAGGTCGAGATCATCGCCTTGGCGAGGAAGCGCGAGGTATCGGTCGAGAGCCCGAGCTGGCCGTTCATCAGGTTGTAGCCGACGACGACGATCATCGGTGCGATGGCGACGATCGGGATCGTCTGCGAGGCGACGACCCAGGGCATCAGGCTCTTGTCGAGGCTGGCGACATGTACGATGCCGATGGCGAGCAGCAGCCCGAGCGCCGTGCCGATGACGAAACCGGCGAGCGTCGCCGAGAGCGTCACCCAGCCGTGATAGACGAGGCTGCGCTTGGAATTGATGGCGTAGCCGGTCGTGCTCTTCCAGAGCTCGGTCGCGACCTGGTGCGGCGCCGGCAGCAGCGGCCGCTCCATCGAGAAGGTCGCCTCGGCCAGCTGGCTGATCGTCGGCTCCACCTTCTGGCGCGCGAAGGCGTCGCGGGCGAGCTGGGCGTTCAGGAAGAAGGCGCCGACATACCAGATCGCGACGATCGCGATCACGACGACGGTGACCGGGAAAACATGGCCGGGCTTCTTCAGCGAGCGCGGCCGGGCGGCGGCGGGCGAGGAAACGGGCGAGGCGAGCGTGGTCATGCGGCCATCCCCGTCCCATATCTTCCGGTAGTGAGCCACGTGGAGGCGACATGAGCGCGACCATCGAACGGACTTGCCGAGTGATCCGTCCCGGCGACAGCTACAGGGGCAAGCAGGGCTTCACCTACCGCGAAGGCATCTCGGCCGAGTCGGTCGGCGCCACCGGCATCTGCATGGTCGACCTGACCATCCCGCCGGGTGGCCGCGCCAGCGCGCACAAGCACGAACACCACGAGACGGCGATCTACATCCTCGCCGGCGCCGCCGAGGCCTGGTTCGGCGAACGGCTGGAGAACCGCGTCGTCGTCAGGGCCGGCGAGATGTTCTACATCCCGGCCGACATGCCGCATCTCGCCGTCAACCGGGGCGCCGAGCCCTGCGTCGCCATCATCGCCCGCACCGATCCGAACGAGCAGGAGAGCGTCGTCCTGCTGCCGGAGCTCGAGGGGCTGGTGCCGCGCTGAAAAAGGCCGGGCAAAGGGCGCGTCAATCCTCATAGGAGTGCCCTGCCCTCAGGCCGTCGCGGACGCGGGCCGCCACTTCGAGGAACGCGGGCGTCTCGCGGATGTCGAGCGTCCTGTCGCGCGGGAATCCGCAGTCGATCACGTCGGTGACGCGGCCGGGACGCGGCGACATCACCACGATCTTGGTCGAGAGGAACACGGCCTCGGGGATCGAGTGGGTGACGAAGACGACCGTCTTCTGCGTCTTCGCCCAGAGCTTCAGCAATTGCTCGTTCAGATGATCGCGGACGATCTCGTCGAGCGCGCCGAAGGGCTCGTCCATGAGCAACAGCTCCGGCTCGACCGCCAGCGCGCGGGCGATCGAGGCGCGCTGCTGCATGCCGCCGGAAAGCTGCCAGGGATATTTCTTCTCGAAGCCGGCGAGATTGACCAGCGCGAGATTGTCGGCGATCCGCCGCTCGCGCTCGGCCTTGGCGAGGCCCATGATCTCGAGCGGCAGCGCGACGTTCTTGGCGATGGTGCGCCAGGGATAGAGCGCCGCCGCCTGGAAGACGTAGCCATAGGCGCGGGCGAGCCGCGCCTCCTCGGGCGAGACCCCGTTGACGGTGATCGAGCCGCCGGTCGGCCGCTCGAGATCGGCGATGACGCGCAGCAGCGTGGTCTTGCCGCAGCCGGACGGGCCGATGAACGAGACGAATTCGCCCCGCTTGATGTCGAGGTCGATGTTGGAGAGCGCCTGGACCGGGCCGTCATTCGTCTCGAAGGTGAGCGAGAGCCCACGGATATCGATGACGGATGCGGCGTTTCCGGCTTGGGGCAGACCGTCGGCTCTCTCCTCGAAAGGCTGGAACACGGCGCTCATGCCCTACCTCAGACGCCGATCGGCATATGCTCGGGCGAACGGTTCACCGCCCGCGGCGCGGTGACTTCCTTCCACTTCGAAAGGGCCGCGTTCACGGCCGGGAATGGCTTGCGCCGGATGAACTTGCCGCGGCCGGGCTGCGGCTGCGAGTTCTGGCCATCGGCCCAGACGACCTCGCCGCGCGAGATCGTGTAGCGCGGCAAGCCGCGCACCTCGACGCCCTCGAACACGTTGTAGTCGATGATCGACTTCTGGTTCGCCGCCGAGATCGTCTTGGAAAGCTTCGGATCCCAGACGACGAGGTCGGCATCCGAACCCGGCAGGATCGCGCCCTTCTGCGGATAGATGTTGAGGATCTGGGCGATGTTGGTCGAGGTCGCGGCGACGAACTCGTTCGGCGTCAGCCGGCCGGTCTCGACGCCCCGGGTCCAGAGCACGGAGAGCCGGTCCTCCAGCCCACCGGTTCCGTTCGGGATCTTGGCGAAATTGCCGAGGCCGAAGCGCTTCTGCTCGGTGGTGAAGGCGCAATGGTCGGTCGCGACCACCTGCAGCGATCCCGCCGCGAGGCCGGCCCAGAGGCTGTCCTGGTGGATCTTGTTGCGGAAGGGCGGCGACATCACGCGCCGCGCCGCATAGTCCCAGTCGCGGTTGAAATATTCACCCTCGTCCAGCGTCAGATGCTGGATCAGCGGCTCGCCATAGACGCGCATGCCCTTCTGCCGGGCCCGGCGGATCGCCTCGTGGCTCTGCTCGCAGGAGACGTGCACGATGTAGACC
>JAEWAD010000088.1 GCA_023391905.1 Pseudomonadota bacterium
CCTCGGCGTGGACGGCGTCGACGTCCGCATCCGTCGCGCCGACCTGCCGCCGGAGAATAGCCAGGCCGTCTACCAGCGCATGCAGACGGAACGCCAGCGCGAGGCGACGGACATCCGTGCGCAGGGCGAGCAGGCGGCCCGGACCATCCGCGCCCAGGCCGACAGGCAGGCGACCGTCATCGTCGCCGACGCCAACCGCCAGGCCGAGGAGATCAAGGGTGACGGCGACGCCAAGCGCAACCGCATCTTCGCGGCGGCGTTCGAGCAGGATCCGGACTTCTTCTCGTTCTACCGGTCGATGCAGGCCTACCAGGACGGCATGAAGAGCGGCACGACTCGGATGGTGATTTCGCCGTCCGCGCCCTTCTTCCGCTACCTGACCGATCCGAGCGGCAACGCCCTGCCGGTGCCGGAGAACCCCACGCCGGGCCGTCCGGCCCCGGCGGCGGGGGCAGAGCCGGCCGATGCGCCGGCGGATGCTCCGGTTGAAGCTCCGGCCGAGGCGGCGCCCGCCGCGACGCCGTGACGGATCTCGTCACCGCGCTGGGCCTCGTCCTCGTCATCGAGGGCGGGTTCTACGCGGTGGCGCCGTCCCTTGCGAAACTTCTGATGCGGCAAGGCATTGCCGCATCAGACAATGCTCTTCGAGGCTGCGGTCTGGTCGCGCTGGCGCTGGGCGTGGCGGTCGTTTGGCTGGTGCGCGCCTGACCCTTCGCGACGCCGCCTGATGCGCTAGATGAATCCAGGTCGCCGTCGTGGCATGCTCGACGCCGATGCCAGAGGAGAGACGCAGATGGCCGCGGCCAAATCCAGAACCTATCGCCTGTGCCTCGCAGCCGCCCTCGGGGCCCTGCTGACCGCCGCGGTGCCGGCCGCCATGCCGGCGGCCTACGCGCAGGGGCCCGATTCCGTGGCCGATCTCGCCGCCGGGCTGGTCGATTCCGTGGTCAACATCTCGACGTCGCAGACCATCGAGGGCTCGCGCGGCATTCCGGCCCCGCAGGCGCCCGAGGGCTCGCCCTTCCAGGAATTCTTCGACGAGTTCTTCAACAAGCAGAAGGACGGCGCGGACAATTCGCCGCCGCGCAAGGTGCAGTCGCTCGGCTCGGGCTTCGTCATCGACGCTGCCGGCATCATCGTCACCAACAACCACGTCATCGAGGGCGCTGACGAGATCGTCGCCAATTTCAACGACGGCACCAAGCTGACCGCGACCCTGCTCGGCCGCGACGAGAAGACCGACATCGCCGTGCTGCAGGTCAAGCCGAACCCGGCGAAGCCGCTCAAGGCGCTGAAGTTCGGTTCGTCCGACGCCATGCGGGTCGGTGACTGGGTGATGGCAATCGGCAATCCGTTCGGCCTCGGCGGCACGGTGACGGTCGGCATCGTCTCGGCCCGCAACCGCGACATCAATTCCGGCCCCTACGACAATTTCATCCAGACCGATGCCGCCATCAACCGCGGCAATTCCGGCGGACCGCTGTTCAACATGAATGGCGAGATCATCGGCATCAACACGGCGATCATCTCGCCCTCGGGCGGCTCGATCGGCATCGGCTTCGCCATTCCCTCCGATGCCGCCACGCATGTGATCCAGCAATTGCGCGAGTTCGGCGAGACGCGGCGCGGCCTGCTCGGCGTGCGTATCCAGCAGGTCACCGACGAGATCGCCGAGAGCCTCGGCATGGGCGCCGCCCGCGGCGCGCTCGTCGCCGGCGTGACGGAAAAGGGCCCCGCGGCCGAGGCCGGTATCCAGCCCGGCGACGTCATTCTCTCCTTCGACGGCAAGCCGATCACCGAGATGCGCGACCTGCCGCGCCTCGTCGCGGATTCGAACATCGACAAGCAGGTCGACGTCGTCGTCATCCGCAAGGGCAAGGAGATGACCCTCAAGGTCAAGGTCGGGCGCCTGACCGAGGCGGCCGAGAAGGCCGAGGACAAGGCATCGCCCGACCAGGTGGAACCGGCCAAGCCGGTCGTCACGGAACTGCTCGGCCTGACGCTGTCCGAGCTGACGGCGGATCTGCGCGGCCAGTTCTCGATCGCGCCCGAGGTCAAGGGCGTGGTCATCACGCAGATCGCCTCCGGCAGCGCCGCGGCGGAAAAGGGCATCACGGTCGGCGAGGTCGTCGTCGAGGTGTCGCAGGAGCCGGTCGCGCTCCCCGAGGACGTGACGAAGCGTGTCGAGGCCCTGAAGAAGGACGGCCGCCGCTCGGCCCTGTTCCTGATCGCCAACAAGGCGGGCGAACTGCGCTTCGTGCCGCTGAAGCTGGACGAGTAGGGGGCGAGGGCGGCGCGGACTTGGGTGCCGCCTCTCCCTTCGTGACCACTGGAACTCCGTCATCCCGGGCGAAGACCCGGGATCCATTCAGCCGGGTTGATCGCGTGCGAGCGCTCCCGGCGTCCGCGCTGCATGGATCCCCGCCTGCGCGGGGATGATGGCGAGGGTGGGGCGGGCTTGAGACAGTCGCCCCGGTCGCTACCGACCCTCGAATTCCTCCCGCTTCAACCGATACAGCACGTGCAGCCGGAGCGGGTGGCCCTCTGGCACGCCCGGATGCTCGAAATCGTCGGCGGGGTCGCGCGTCATGCCGAGGCGCTGCATCAGCCCGGCCGAACGCGTGTTCGGCTTGGCGGTGAAGGCGACGATCTCGGGGAAATCGTGCTCGGCGAAGGCCGCCGCGATGACGGCCTCGGCCGCCTCGCGCGCATAGCCCTTCGACCAGTATGGCTTGGCGAGCCGCCAGCCGATCTCCACCGAGGGGGCGAAATGCGCCGTGGGGAAGACGTCGAACAGGCCGGTCAGGCCGACGAAGGCGCCGGTCTCGCGTTCTTCCAGCGCATAGTTGCCATAGCCGCGTGCCTCCCAATGCGCCTCGATCCGGTCGATGAAGGCATCGGCCTCGGCGGCGGTGAGCGGCGCGGGGAAGAATTCCATGACCGCCGGATCGGCGCTCATGGCGGCGAAGGGAGCGCGGTCGGCGTCCCGCCAGCGGCGGAGGCGAAGGCGGGGCGTCTCGATCGGCTTCATGCGCTGAATTCGCTCCGGCGATAGCCCTGCGCGTAGAGCAGGGCGGTCAGGTCGTTGTGGTCGATGCGGGCGGCCGCTTCGGCGGCGACCTTCGGCTTCGCATGATAGGCGACGCCGAGCCCGGCCGCACGGATCATGGCGAGGTCATTGGCGCCGTCGCCGACCGCGAGCGTCTCGATCTTCGACAGCGAGAAGCGGCGCGCCAGTTCCATCAGCGCGGTGAGCTTCGCCTCCTGGCCGAGGATCGGCTCCTCGACCGTGCCGGTCAGCGCGCCGTCGGCATGGTTCAGGATGTTGGCGCGGTTCTCGTCGAAGCCGATCATCGCGGCGACCGGGCCGGTGAACAGCGTGAAGCCGCCCGAGACCAGCGCGGCATAGCCGCCGTTCGCCTTCATGGTGCGGATCAGCGCGGGGCCGCCCGGCATCAGCGTGATGCGCTCGGCCAGCACCTGCTCGACGACGGAGAGCTCCAGGCCCTTCAGCAGCGCGACGCGCTCGCGCAGCGCCGGCTCGAAGGCGATCTCGCCGCGCATGGCGCGCTCGGTGATCTCGGCGACATGCGGCTTCAGTCCGACCATGTCGGCGAGCTCGTCGATGCATTCCTGGCCGATCATGGTCGAATCCATGTCGGCGACGAGGAGCTTCTTGCGCCTTCCGGCAATCGGCTGCGCCACCACGTCGACCGGGCGGCCGTCGATCATTTCGTAGAGATCGGCGCGGATCGCGCCGAGGCCGTTCTCGGCCGGGGGCAGCGGAACGTCGCATGCCTCGCCGTCGGCGAGCCAGTCGGGCCTTCCGGCACCCGGCAGGTCGGCGG
>JAEWAD010000096.1 GCA_023391905.1 Pseudomonadota bacterium
CCCTCATCGGCGGCGGAACGCTCGCGAAGCCCCTCCTGGATCAGGCGCTGGAGATCCAGATGGCTGGCCGCGTCGCTGGCAACGAGATTGCCCCGATTGATGCGCAGGTCGGAGCCAACGATGAGATCGGCGTGGCGGTTCGCCTGCATAACGAGACCGCGCCTGTCGAGCAGGATCACCGGCACCAGCAGATGATCGAAGGCGGCCAGCGCGCCGAGCCTGCCTGAACGGCCCGGCGCATCCCGGCTTTCGGCAGCGTGCGGAACATCCTGCGCGAGGTGTGCGTCCGACGCCTCCACCACAGCGTGCTCCACCGGCGCTCCCGTGGCGGAGCCTTCACCGGGCATCGCCACACGCTCGGCGAGGTCGCAAGGCTTTTCGGCGATTGGCGTGCCCCAATGCCGGATCTCGCCAGCCGTCCGGTTCAGATCCCCGCCATCGTCTGGAAAACCCAGGACTGAGCGCCGCATGCCGGCGCGCCACCCTTCCGAAAAGCACGATGCCAAGCGATGGCCTTCGCGCAGGCTTCGCTCGTGTTCGGACTGCGGCAAACGATCCGCAGCATGGGATTGGGCCATGACGGCACCCAGCGCACGCAGCGCGGACGGCCAAAGGTCCGGCATCCGGACCGCCGCGTGGAAGAGGGCCACCGCCTCAACGAGTTCTTCGTCCATGACGCATCGCACTCGCCCACGGCAGACGCGATCGTCGCGTCGCCGACGACTCAACGAATGAATTTCAGGCGACCGCTTCAATCAAAGCGGCCTCCGGCATGCGTATCGACCAGAATCATCGTGATAATTTTATCGCATGCTTGTCGTAGCAGACTTGCGATCTCGCGATACCCCCCAAATGGGAGTTCCGGATCCTAGCACTACTGGCCGATCGTTCCCATCGTGATTCCAGGAAAGATGAATACCCTGATTTCCGCTACGGAAGATCAGTATTACCCAATCTGACATCGCCTAATTCCTTCGGGGGAACCATGATCAAACTTGTCAGGCCAACCATTTTCGTCGCCGCCCTGCTCGCAAGCTGCGCCGCGACGCGCGCCGCCGATCTCGTTGAAGAGCCCCTGCCCGTCGTGGAGCCGCCCTTCAGCTGGACCGGCTTCTATCTCGGCGTCCATGCCGGAGCCACCTTCGGTGACAACGACGCCCAGATCAGCATCAATGGCGAGCCTTACTTCCACGACGGTTCAAACGACCCGTTCAGCCTCAGCGCGGCCGGTTTCGAGGGTGGCGTGCAGGCCGGCTACAACTGGCAAGTGGACAGCTTCGTCTTCGGCGTGGAGGCCGACTTCGGCGGGATGAGCGCATCCGACGACATCGGTGGCTCCGGCAATCCGCAGTTCTGGAATGGTCTCGAGACCGAATATGACTGGCTGGCGACGGTGCGGGGCCGCCTCGGCTATGCCTGGGACCGTGTCCTGGTCTACGGCACGGCCGGCCTGGCGGTGTCGCAATTCACGGACTCCTATCACTTCCGGGAGACCACGGATCCGGACAACACGACCGACCGGTCCTGGGACGACACGGCGACAGGATGGACCGTGGGCGGCGGCATCGAATACGCCGTCACGGACAATATATTCCTGCGCGTGGAGGGCCTTTATGTCGACCTCGGCAGCACGACGGTCGACCTGTCGGAAAACTTTCCGCCGGATTCGGCGAGTGGCGAGTTCGACCACGATTTCGGCGTGGCGCGCGTTGGCCTGAACTATCGGTTCTGAACGGAGCTCAGGAGACGGGGCAAATGGAAAAGCCCGGGCATCGCCGATGCCCGGGGTTTTCTCTATTAAGACAGACAGCATTTGCCGCCGATGGATCGGCCTCAGCCCTTCAGGATGCTGCGGCCGGCATATTCGGCCTGCGTGCCGAGCTGCTCCTCGATGCGGATCAGCTGGTTGTACTTGGCGGTCCGGTCCGAGCGGGCGAGCGAACCGGTCTTGATCTGGCCGCAGTTCGTCGCGACGGCGAGATCGGCGATCGTCGAGTCCTCGGTCTCGCCCGAACGATGCGACATGACCGCCGTGTAGCCGGCGCGATGCGCCATCGAGACCGCGTCGAGGGTCTCGGTCAGCGAGCCGATCTGGTTGACCTTGACCAGGATCGAGTTGGCGGTGCCGCTCTTGATGCCCTGCGACAGGCGCTTGGTGTTGGTGACGAAGAGATCGTCGCCGACCAGCTGCACCTTGTTGCCGATGGCGTCGGTGAGGCCCTTCCAGCCGGCCCAGTCGTCCTCGCTCATGCCATCCTCGATCGAGATGATCGGGAACTTCGAAGCGAGATCGGCCAGGTAGGCGATCTGCTCGTCAATGGTGCGGACGACGCCCTCGCCCTCGTAGTTGTACTTGCCGTCCTTGAAGAACTCCGTCGCGGCGCAGTCGAGGCCGAGATAGATGTCCTCGCCGAGACGGTAGCCGGCCTTCTCGATCGCCTTGGCGACGAAATCGAGCGCGGCGGTCGCCGACGGCAGGTTCGGGGCGAAGCCGCCTTCGTCGCCGACATTGGTGTTGTGGCCGGCGTCCTTCAGAGCCTTCTTCAGCGTGTGGAACACTTCCGAGCCCCAGCGCACGGCCTCGGCCAGCGTCGGCGCGCCGACCGGCAGGATCATGAACTCCTGGAAATCGACGTTGTTGTCGGCGTGGGCGCCGCCGTTGATGATGTTCA
>JAEWAD010000114.1 GCA_023391905.1 Pseudomonadota bacterium
GTGGGCTCGGTTATGTTTATAAGAGACAGGGCACGGGGGGCGAGGCCGGGACGACGGGGGCGATGCCGGACCGGCGATCGATGTTCTGTCGTGTCTTGACCATCAGCCAGGCATGGACGGGAAAGCAGATCACCAGGTGCAGGACTGCGAACAGCCCATAGACATGATGCCAGTCCATGTGGTCGTGCAGCGCGCTGGTCAGCGGCCAGAACAGCGTCGACGAGAAGCCGGCGATCAGGGTCAGCTGGGTGATCGTGCGTTGGGCGCGCGCCGGGTTGATCTGCACCAGGAGCGTGAACGAACTCGTGTACTGCACCAGGGCCGAGGCGATCTGGATGGCGATCAGCCCGCCGACGAGCATGGCGCTGTTCGCGGCCAGCGCGCAGGCGCCGAGCGCCAGCGCCGCGACGAGCGAGCCGACCGTCATGACCCGCCCGGCGCCCGCCCTGTCGATCCACGCCCCGATCCACGGCGCGCTGAGGCCGCTGATCAGCAGCGAGACGGAGAAGGCTGCGAACATCCATTCCGTCGACAGCCCGAATTCCTGCCCCATGCCGGGGGCCAGCACACTGAAGCTGTAATAGAGCGTGCCATAGCCGATGATCTGGGTCAGCCCGAGGGCGAGGACGGCGGTAGCGGGGCGTATCATGCGGTGGTCCTGCGCCAGGCGGACCAGTCCCGCGGCGGTATCGGCACGACGCGGCGGGGCCGCGATTCGTGCGCTGCGCGTCTCTATGCGCGCTCCCGACCGGCAAGAACAGTCTTTTCACGCGGCGTCGTGCCCGGTGTGCCGCAGCGGCCCGCTGCGGCCGACTTCAGCGCGTGGCCGGGCCGTTCGCGACGCCGGCAGGCTGGTTAGCCGGCATGTCATGCCGGCGTTACGGGGGCGGGGGTAAGCGGGGGCCGTCGCGCCGGACTGGCGCTCCCCATCCCTAGTGAGGCACTCATGAACGCCAAGCTTTCCAGCGCCTTCGGCACCTTCGCCGTCGCGGCGCTGCTCGCCGGCCCGGCCGCGGCTGAAAAGACCAAGATCGATTTCTGGTTCGGCAATTCCGGCGATATCGCCAAGCGCGTGCAGGAGCAGTGCGACCGCTTCAACGCCAGCCAGGCCGACTACGAGGTCGTCTGCACCAGCCAGGGCACGTATGACGCCTCGCTGCAGAACACCATCGCCGCCTTCCGCGCCGGCCAGCAGCCGACCATCGCCCAGGTCTCGGATGCCGGCACGCTCGACATCATGCTGTCGGGCGCCTACTACCCGGCCAACAAGCTGATGACCGACATGGGATACACGGTCGACTGGACCGACTATTTCCCCGGCATCGCCAACTACTACGCGACGTCGAAGGGCGAGATGTACTCGTTCCCCTTCAATTCCTCGACGGCGCTGCTCTACTGGAACAAGGACGCCTTCGCCAAGATCGGCAAGGACCATGCGCCGAAGACCTGGGAAGAGGCCGCGGCCGATTTCAAGGCCCTGAAGGCCGCCGGCTATGCCTGCCCGCTCGGCTTCAACATCTCGCGTGACGAGGTCTGGCAGCTCGGCGAGCAGTTCATGGCCGTGCATGGCGAGCCGATCGCCACCAAGCGCAACGGTTTTGAAGGCCTCGATGCCGAGCTCACCTTCAACAAGGGCAAGTGGGTCCAGTTCGTGAAGGACCTGAAGGGCTGGTACGACAATGGCGAAGCCGTCATCAAGTCGAAGGAAACCGGCCAGACCTTCATCGAGGCGTTCGCGAATGGCGACTGCCAGGTGATCCTGACCTCGGTCGGCGACCACGGCAATATCGGCCGCACCGCCAAGGAAGGCGTGAACTGGGACGTCGCCATGCTCCCGGTCTACGAAGGCACCGACCGCAAGAGCTCCTTCGTCGGTGGCGCCTCGCTCTGGGTGCTCTCCGGCAAGTCGGAGCCCGAATACAAGGCGGCCGCCGCCTTCTTCGACTTCATCGCCAAGCCCGAGGAAGCGCTGACCTGGTCGACCGTGACCGGCTATATCCCGGTCCGCAATTCCGGCTTCAAGTACCTGAACGAGCAGGGCTTCTACGACAAGGCGCCGTACAAGGGCCGTGAGCAGGCGATCGCCAGCCTGACCGCCTCGTCGGCCGAGGATCCCGCCCCGCAGGGCATCCGCCTCGGCGGCCTGCTGCAGATCCGCCAGGAAATCTCGAACGGCCTGCAGTCGATCTTCATCAACAATGAGGACGTTCAGACCGCGCTCGACCAGGCGGCCGAACGCGGCAACCAGATCCTGCGCCGCTTCGAGCAGACCTACCAGGGCAAGACGCTCCCGTAGTCCGGGCTGAAACTCCCACCCCACCCTTCGTGCCGGGGGGCCGAAGGGCAGGGAGGCCGGCGGAACGTGGCTCACCCCGCGTTCCGCCTCTTCCGTTCCGTCGCCGTCGCGGTGCCGGACGGGTCAAGACCGCCGGACCGGGCCCATGGCGCCGACGCCGGCCGTCGCCCCTGTGAGATCCTCTGATGGAAAAGCGCGCCACTTTCTCGTCCACGACCATCGGCCTGCTGTTCGTGCTGCCGATGCTCGTCCTGATGTTCGTCTTCTTCTACTGGCCGAGCGGTCAGGCGCTCTACTGGGCCTTCACGCTCGAGCAGCCCTGGGGCGGGGGCAATACCTGGGTGGGGCTGCAGAACTTCCGCCAGTTGCTCGCCGATCCCTATTATTGGGGCGCGATCGGCCGCAGCCTGGTGTTTGGCCTCGGCTCGACCACCATCGCGATGGGGCTGGCGCTGGTGCTGGCCCTGTTCACCGATCGCGAACTGCGCGGTCACAAGGCCTATCGCAGCGTGTTCATCTGGCCCTACGCGATCGCCGCACCGGCGCTCGGCCTCGCCTTCCGCTTCATCCTGGCGCCCGAGGCGGGCTTCCTGTCGCTGATCAACCAGGTCTGGCCCGGCCTGTGGAACCCGGCGCTCGACGGCAAGGACGCGATGATCGCCGTCATCGTCGCCTTCTCGTGGAAATATATCGGCTACAACTTCATCTTCTTCCTGTCGGCGCTGCAGTCGATCCCGCGCTCGCTGATCGAGGCTGCCGCCATGGACGGCTCGGGCCCGCTCAGGCGCATGTGGGACATCCAGCTGCCGCTGCTGACCCCGACCCTGTTCTTCCTGCTCGTGATCAACATCACCGAGAGCTTCCAGGACAGTTTCGGCATCATCGACATCATGACCCAGGGCGGCCCGGCGCGTGCCACCGAGCTGATGGTCTACAAGATCTATTTCGACGGCTTCAAAGGCCTCGACTATTCCGGCGCCGCCGCGCAGTCGATCATCCTGATGCTGCTCGTCATCCTGCTCACCATCGTGCAGTTCCGCTTCATCGAGCGGCGCGTGCACTACAAATAGGGAGCGGGACCATGGTCGAACGCACCCCCGTCTTCAATGCCATCTGCCAGGCGATCCTGCTGATCGGCCTCCTGATCGTGCTCTTGCCCTTCGTCATCGTGATCGTGGCGTCGACGCACGACATCCGCACCGTCAACACCGTGCCGATGCCGCTGACGCCCGGCAGCGATCTGTTCGCCAATCTGCACGAGGCCTGGGTCCGCGCGGATCTCGGCCGCAAGCTGTTCAACTCCTTCCTGTTCGCCGGCACGGTGGCGGCGGGCAAGGTACTGCTCTCCTCGATGGCCGCCTTCGGCATCGTCTATTTCCGTTTTCCCGGCCGGATGCTCTTATTCTGGCTGATCTTCATCACCTTGATGCTGCCGCTCGAGGTGCGCATCGTGCCGACCTACGCGGTCGCCGCCAACGCGCTGGCGCCGTTCCAGGCGATCCTCGACATCACCGGTGTGACCTGGCTGATCCAGACCCTTTCCGGCATCCGCGTGTCGCTCGAATGGGGCCTGCTCAATTCCTACACCGGCCTGATCCTGCCGCTCGTCTCCACGGCGACCGGTACCTTCCTCTACCGCCAGTTCTACCTGACGGTGCCGGACGAGCTGGCGGAGGCCGCGAAGATGGACGGTTCCGGCCCGGTGCGCTTCTTCGTCGACGTGCTGCTGCCGCTGTCGAAACCCAACATGATCGCGCTCTTCACCATCATGTTCGTCTGGGCCTGGAACCAGTATCTCTGGCCGCTCCTCATCACCACGGATCCGAAGTTCGGCATCGCGGCGACGCAGCTGAAGACGCTGATCCCGTCCGAGTTCGGCCTGCCCGACTGGAACGTCGCCATGGCCGGCACGCTCCTCATCATGTCGCCCCCCCTGATCGTCGTCATCCTGCTGCAGCGCTGGTTCGTGCGCGGCCTGATCTCGACCGAGAAATGAGCTGAAAGGATCCTCCCATGTCTTCGATTGCCATCAAGGGCGTCCGGAAGGCCTATGCCAAGAACGCCGTCGTGCACGGTGTCGACCTCGACATTGCGTCCGGCGAGTTCATCGTCATCCTCGGGCCGTCCGGCTGCGGCAAGTCCACGCTGCTCCGGATGATTGCCGGTCTCGAGGAGATCACCGGCGGCGAGATCTGGATCGACGGCAAGCTGGTCAACAAGATGGAGCCGCGCGAGCGCGGCTGCGCCATGGTGTTCCAGAACTACGCGCTCTATCCGCACATGACGGTGGCCGAGAACATCGGCTATGCGCTGAAGGTTGCCGGCGTGCCGAAGGCGGAGCGGGCGCAGCGCGTCGCGGCGACGGCGAAGGTCGTCGGCCTCGAGGCCTTCCTCGACCGCCGTCCGGCGGCGCTTTCGGGCGGACAGCGCCAGCGCGTCGCCATGGGGCGCGCCATCGTGCGCGAGCCGAAGGTGTTCCTGTTCGACGAGCCGCTCTCCAACCTCGATGCCAAGCTGCGCGTCGCCATGCGCGCCGAGATCCGGCGACTGCACCGCCGGCTCGGCGCGACCTCGGTGTTCGTCACGCATGACCAGACCGAGGCGATGACGCTGGGCGATCGCCTCATCGTCATGAATGGCGGCCGCATCGAGCAGGTCGGCACGCCGGCAGAGGTCTACAACCGCCCCGCCACGCGCTTCGTCGCCAACTTCGTCGGCGCGCCGGCGATGAACCTGATGGAAGGCGAGATCGACCGGCACGGCATCTTCACGCTCGACGCGGCGCATCGCATCGCCATTGCGGGCGCGATCGAGTCGCGCCTCGTCGGCCACAAGCTGACGCTCGGCGTGCGCGCCGAGGCGGCGCGGCTGGTGGCGCCCGAAACACCGGGCGCGCTGCCCGCCACGGTCGACTTCGTCGAGGAACTCGGCGCCGGGCGCGTCGTCCATACCGATTTCGGTGGCGTGTCCTTCGCCGTCTCGATCAGCGATCCGGTCGCGCCCGCTACGGGCGAGGCGGTCGGCGTCCTGATCGACCCCGCCGACGTGCACCTCTTCGCCCATGACGATGGCCGGCGCATCGATCTCGCCGCGCCGCAAGCCTCACTCGATTCCGCAGCCTGATTTCCATACTCGCGAGACCATCATGACCCAAGACCTGATCACCCATGTCGGCTTGACCACCCCGGCCGGCGAAGGCGACCTCCGCCATCTCGAAAGCTCGCTCGCCCGTATCGTCGAACTGGGCGGCGACGTGGCGGAGCTGTCGCTCTGCGGCGAGGACCTGATCGCCAGCGGCCGCGTCATCGAGGGCAGGGCGAAGCGCCTGGCCGACATCTGCGCCAAGTTCCCGCTGCGCTATACCGTGCACGGGCTGATCGTCTCGAACTTCATGGACGCGGAGAACCTCGACTTCCAGAAGGCGGCCGCGGTCGCCATGCTGGAACTCTGCGGTCGCGTCGGAGCAGATGTGCTCGTGCATCACAGCGGCCACGCGCCGATGGCGCCGGCCCGCATCCTCGCCGGTTACGAGACGATGCAGCGCGACGCGCTGGCCGAGATCGCCGATGTCGCCGGCCGGCACGGCGTTCGCGTGGCGCTCGAAAACATCTTCGCGGTGGACGACGCCATGTACCGCCAGCAGCCGTCCGAGGTCGCGGCGACCATCCGCGCGCTCAACCACCCGAACCTCGTCGCGACCATCGATTTCGGCCACGCCTATATCGAGGCGACCCGCACCGGCGGCGACTTCCTGGCCGAGGTTTCCGCCATGGGGCCGGTGGCGGGCCACCTGCATGGGCACGACAATTTCGGCCGGCCCTATTCGATGACGAAGTTCTACCATACGAGCGAGGCGATCGCGCTCGGCATCGGCGATCTGCACCTGCCGCTCGGCTGGGGCGACCTGCCGTTCGAGACCGTGTTCGACACCATCGAGGTGTTGCCCGGCACGGCGCTGATCCTGGAGCTCGATGATCGCTTCGACGCGGAGTGGGCGGATTCGATCGCGCAGGCCCGTGCGCTGGCGTCGCGTCTCAATGCGCGTCACTCTGCTGCTGTGGCTGCCTGATTATCTGGTGATTTGATGTCCCTGAACGACCTTCCTCCGCCGTCGCCTGAACTGGTGACGGTGGTCGTGCCGGAGCTGCCAGCGCCTTCGGTCGCCTTCCTGGCCGAGACAGCGCGCGCGGCGCCGACACAGGCCGAGCATGATCGTCTGGCGCTCGACCTGCCGGCCTTCAACGCCGTCGAGATCCGCGGGCCGGCTCCCGTGATCCGGCCGGATGGCCCGCTGCGGATCGCGGCCTGGAACGCCGAGCGGCTCAAATACCATATGGCCTCGGCCGATCTCGTCGCCGGCGTGGCGCCGGACATCCTGCTTCTGACCGAGACGGATGTCGGCATGGCGCGTTCCGGCAACCGCCACACCACCGCGGATCTCGCCGGCGCACTCGGCATGGGCTACGCCTATGGCGTCGAGTTCCTCGAGCTGGGGCTCGGCGACGATCGCGAGCGCGTCTGGCACCAGGGCGAGGCGAACGCAGTCGGCTTCCATGGCAATGCGCTGCTGTCGCGGCTGCCGATCCGCGATGTCGCGCTGATCCGCTTGGACGACGGCGCCGTCTGGTGGATCGACGCGTGGGGCGACCAGCGGCGCCTCGGCTGGCGCATGGCGATCGCCGCCACGGTCGAGACGTCCGAGGGGCCGATCCTCGCCGTCTCCGTGCATCTCGAAAGCAAGTCGGACGCGGCCGACCGGGCGCGCCAGATGGCGCGGCTGCTCGCCGTCGTCGAGGCGAGGGCAGGCGGAATGCCCGTGGTGATCGGCGGCGATCTGAACACCAAGGACCTGCTGGAGCTCGACGCCGGCGACTGGCTTGCCAATCCGGAGGCGCGCGAGCCGCTCTTCGCGCTGATGGCCGACGCCGGCTTCGACTGGCTTTCCGCCAACACCGGCGACCAGACGATGCGCTCGCGCCCGGACGGCACGCCGCCGCCGCCTTATTGCCGGATCGACTGGCTGTTTGCTCGCGGCCTCGACGCTTCGAACCCGCGCACGGTGCCGGCGCTGGACGGGGCGGGGAGCGCGATCTCCGACCACGATCTGATCGTCGCGGACTTTTCGGGTCGGGTTTGATTGGCGGGGGCGTACAAAACCGCTCTCAACATGCTGAGGGGCCCGAAGGGCCGTCTCGAAGCACGCACCGTTTCTGCGACATCAACCCTTGAAGTCCTGCGTTGCTGCCGTGCGTCCTTCGAGACGGCTTGCTTGCGCAAGCCCCTCAGGATGTTCGAGATCGGAGTTCTGCAGGTCCGGTATTCGATACTCTGCGAAGCTCTCGCTCCATGAGAGGGGAAGGGAAGTAACCCCCGGTCGGCCTACTCCCAGCCGAAGACGCTGCGGCCGGCATAGCTCGCCGACCGCTCGCGCTCGTCGGCGATCATTTCCTCGACGCTGGGGCCGGTGGCGAAGCGTTCCAGCCGGCGCGCCTCGGCGTCGAGCCGTCGCAGCGCTTCCATCTCCTCGGTCTCGCCGAGCTTCGCCTTGCGCACGGCCCGGTTCATGACATGGATCGTGTGGTCGTAGACGCGGAGCGGCACCGGGAAGGGATGCCGGTCCTTGCCGCCATGAGCGAAGGAAAAACGGGCCGGGTCGCTGAAGCGATAGGGCGCGCCATGCACCACCTCGGCCACCATGGCGAGCGCTTGCACCGTGCGGGCGCCGACGCCCGGCACCAGCAGGAGATCGGCGAAATCGGCCGGCCCTCGCTCGACCGCGGCCGCCAGCGCGCCATGCAGCCGCCGCGTGACGACGTCGCTGGACCGGACATCGTGATGCGCCGGCATGACGAGATGCGGCAGCAGCGGCTCCTCGACTGGCACTGTCTCCGCCGGCGGCTCTGTCTCGGCGCGCAGCGCGGCGAATTCGAGCGCGATCTTGGTCGGTCCGAGGTCGGCCAGGATATCGAGCTGGCCGGTCCGCGACGCGTCGGCGCGCTTGTCGGTCAGATTGACGATTTCTCCCTGTCTCGGACCGTCGATCGCGGCATGCGGCGTCTCGACGAAGGAGGTCAGTCCCTCGGACAGCCAGTGATAGCGCCGCGCCTGCCGGCTTGCGTCGTTCATGCCCTGCTGCACCACGGTCCACTTGCCGTCGTCGGCGACGATGAAGCCGTGCAGGTACAGATCGAAGCCGTCCTGGATCGCGGCGCTGTCGACCTTGGCGACCAGCCGGCTCGCCTTGGCGAGCGCGTCGCCATCGAAGCCGACGCGGTCACCGATTGCGACGAGCTCCTGCGGGGTCAGGCGGGAATGGCGGCCCTTGCCGCCGCAGACATGCAGGCCGAGCTCGCCGGAGAGGGGCGCCAGCCCCCGCTTCAGCGCGCCCAGCACGCTGGTGGTGATCCCCGAGGAATGCCAGTCCATGCCCATCACGGCGCCGAAGGACTGGAACCAGAACGGATGGGCGAGGCGGCGCAGCAGCTCGTCGCGCCCATACTCCTGCACGATCGCTTCCGAGATCACCGCGCCGAGCTTGGTCATGCGGTCCGAAAGCCAGCGCGGAACATGGCCGCCATGCAGAGGCAGATCGGCGCTGCCGGCTCGTCTCGCCATTTGATCTACCCCTTCCCTTGGCCGCCGCTGCATCTGATGTCAGTGGGCATACGTCGCGGCCGCGCGGACTTATCCCTAATCGCTTGTTTGCGTTGCCGTGCAAGGCTTGTTGCTAATGCTATCAGACGATAGTTCTGCCTCATCCTCGGGCCGGTCGACATGCGATTGGCCCACTCTCCCTCGAAGGCTACTTCCTACATGACGGCAGCGCCCGCGCCGGGCTTCCGGTATGATATCAACGGCCTTCGCGCCTGGGCCGTCCTGGCCGTCATTCTCTATCACTTCGACATAGCGGGTTTCTCCGGCGGCTTCGTCGGCGTCGATGTTTTCTTCGTCATATCCGGTTTCCTGATGGCGGGCATCGTCGTCAACGGCGCGGCGCGCATCGCTCCGGGCTGGAGACCGCAGGGTCGCTTCCTGCTGGAATTCTACCTCGCACGAGGGCGCAGGATCATTCCGGCGCTCGCCGTGGTTTGCATCGCCGTCCTCGCCTGGGGCTGGTTCAACCTCTCGCCGCACGACTTCCTCCAGCAGGCCAAGCACGTCGCCCGCGCCATCCTGTTCCGCTCCAATCTGGGCTTCGCGCAGGAGGACGGCTATTTCGACGCCGCCTCGCACGAGAAGCTCCTGCTGCACACCTGGTCGCTCGGCGTCGAGTGGCAATTCTATCTGCTCTTTCCGCTCGTCGTGCTCGGGTTCTGGCGTCTGCGGCCAGGGGTGAAATGGCTCGCCGCGCTGCTCGCCCTGCTGGCGATCGCCTCGTTTCTCTACGGTCTGCGCGAGACGCTCGCGTCGCCCGCAGACGCCTTCTTCCTGCTGCCGTCGCGAGCCTGGGAACTGCTCGCCGGGGCGCTGGCCTATTTCGCCGGCAATGCGTTTGCCCGCAACGCCTGGATCGCGCGTGGGCTCGAGCTTGCGGGTTTCATGTTGATCGCGGGCTCCATCCATCTCGTCGATGCGCACATGCCCTGGCCCGGCTCGCTGGCGCTCGTCCCCGTCGCCGGCGCGGTGATGGTCCTGCTGGCGGCGCGGCAGCGCTCGCTGCTGACGGCGCCGCGCCCACTCCAGTGGATCGGCAGCACGTCCTACTCTCTCTATCTCTGGCATTGGCCGATCGTCGCGGCGCTTCACAACTACGACCTGGCGGGGACGCCGATCGCCGTCGCCGCAGGCATGGTCATCACTTTCGCCTGCGGCTGGCTGTCCTATCGCTTCGTCGAGCTGCCGACGAGGACGGGACTGCGCGATCTTCGCCCGCGAGGTGAACTCGTGGCGCTGGCTCTCGTCGTGCTGGCGATCTTCCTTCCCGGCCAGGCCGTTCGCCAGCTGCGGGGCGTGCCGGCGCGCTTCGGCGCAGAGGCGAGGGCTATGTTCGACGAGCGTTCCAATACCAATCCGAGAATCATGGAATGCCAGGCGAACGACGAACGCCCCGTGCCGGAATGCACCTATGGCGGCCCGAAGCTCGGCGCGATCGTGATCGGCGACAGCCATGCGGGCGCGGTCATCCGATCAGTCGAGAAGGCGCTGCCGGACCAGGAACTGCATGTCCTTGACTGGACGCGCTCCGGATGCGGGACCATCGCCGGCCTGCATCGTCGTGACGGCCAGCCGGACTATTGCGGGGATTTCGTCGACCTGGCGCTCGTGAAGGGACGGGATCTGCCGCCGGTTCCCTTGATCATCGTCAACCGGACCAACGACCTGACCGATCCGGGCGAGCCATCGGCCCCCCGCAGCGCACCGCGCTTCCTGGCCAGGACGGATTTCGACACGCGCTCGGACGGCTACTATGCCGAGATCCGGGAGGCCATGATCGAGACGGCCTGCGCCTTCGCGCAGCATCGTCCCGTCTACTACCTCCGCCCGATCCCCGAGATGCCGCGCGACGTGCCGAAGCATATGGGGTTGACGCTGCGGGGCGGGCAGGCGGAGCGCGTCTCGATCTCCATGGAGGAATACCGCAAGCGGAACGCCTTCGTCTGGTCGGCGCAGGACGAGGCGGCGGCGCGTTGCGGCGTCAAGATTCTCGACCCACTGCCCTATCTCTGTCGCGACGGCCGCTGCTGGGGCGATGTCGACGGGCGGCCGATCTACTATGACGACGATCATCTGAGCGAGCGCGGCGGGGCGCAGCTGATCCCGATCTTCCAGTCCGTCTTCCAGCCGGAGATGCAGGCGACAAGCGCCGCGCGCCCCTGAGTGCGGCCTCACGCGGCCAGCAGACGCAGCAGCAGGGCCTCGCTCCGCTTGCGTCGCGGAGCGGTCCGGCTGCCCTTGAGCAGTCCGGGGAGTTCGCCGCTCGCGAAGGCGTCGACGACGCGCGCGTGGACATAGCTCTTGCGGGTGACCGTGGGCGTATTGCCCAGCTCCTCCGACACTTTCCGCATGACCGCGGTGATCTGGCGCCGGCGGGCCGCTTCGCTCGCTTCCGGCTGCAGGGCGGCAAAGGCCTCGGCGGCGAGCGCGTTGGCCGCCAGCATGCGCAGGTCCTTGGCCGTCACGGGCGCGCCGGCGATTTCTCGCAGGTAGGCGTTGATGTCGGGGGCGCGCACCGGATGCACGGCTCCGTCTTCGTCGCGATATTGCAGCAGCCGCCGGCCGGGCAGGGTGGCGATGCGCGACAGCGCCCGCACCAGCGATGCGTGGACGACGGTGCAGCGGAATTGCGTTCCGCCCTTGCCGCGAAAGCAGAGCAGGATCCGGCTGGAGCTCAGCACGGACTGGCGCTTCAGCAGTGTCGCCGCGCCGCGCGCGCCCGACGTGCTGAGATAGGGTTCGGACCCGACGCGGATATGGGTTTCGTCGAGGATCGCGACCGCGCAGGCCAGCGCCTTGCCGCGATCGAGGGCGCGGTGGGCCATGTCGCGTCGGACCGCCGCCCGCAGGCGCGGCAGTGCCCGGAGGAGTATCGCGAGCCGGTCGACCTTGCGCGCCTCGCGTACCTCGGCCCAGGCGTCGTGATAGCGATGCTGCCACCGCCCGGCGGCGTCGCGCCCGATCGCCTGGAGATGGGACGAGGGGTTGGCGGCGATCCGCACGGCCTGGTAGGCCGGCGGGATGGCGAGGCTGGCGATGCGGGCCAGTTCCTCCTCGGCGCGAATCCGGCGGCCGGCCGCGTCGAGATAGATGAACCCCTTGCCCTGCCGCCTGCGCCGGATCGTCAGGCCGGCGATGCCTTCGATGGCGAGACCGGACTTCGCGGCCAGACTGGCGTCGGCCTGTGCGATCTCGGGCAGCTTTCCGGCCGCTTCGCCTGCATCCATTTCTACGGGCTCCGGCGCACTGCCTTTTGACGGATCGGCGCGTGCACGAGGCGCGGCGCGGGCGATTCATCCGAGACATCCGCGGGTCGGCTCAGGCGCTCGATCGCCTCGGACCAGTGGTCCAGCGGATGCGACCAGATCGGCCGCCCGCTCGCCTCCCAGATCGACACGGCCTCGGAACGGATCGCGGCTTCGGATGGGGTGCGCATGCTGGGGCCTCGCGGGAAAGAGGGGGTCTGCAAGGCGCTAACGGACGAGGCGCGGCGCGGTTCCTGCCATGCTCGATCCGGCGCGACGATCGCCCGGAAAGCGCGAGCTCGGTTGCGCCGGACGGGTGAGGCGAGGGCCCGGCACCAAGCCAAGTCAGGCTCCTTTCAGATATGAGTCTCGATATATCTTGAATTACGATATATCGAGATCTATATCTCTCACATGAGAAACAGACATATGGGCGGTTTTGACCGTCATGACGCCGGTCCGGATGCGTTCCGCGACCATCCCCATCCTCACCATCATGGCGAGGGCCATCATCGGCACGGTCGCGGCGGACGCCACGGACACCGGCTGTTCGACTATGGCGAACTACGGATGCTGCTGCTCGCCATGATCGCGGAGCGCCCGAGCCATGGCTACGAGCTGATCAAGGCGGTCGAGGAGCGTTTCGGCGGCAGCTACAGCCCGAGCCCCGGCGTCGTCTATCCGACGCTCGCCTGGCTCGACGACATGGGCTATGCGGCGATCGATCCCGAAATCGCAGGCCGCAAGCGCTACAGCATCACGCCGGAGGGCGAAGCCTTCCTGGCCGCCAACCGCGCCGCCGCCGACGAGCTGCTGGCGCGGGCCGCGCCTTCCGGCGAAATGGGCGGGCGGCATCGTGGGCCGCCGCCCGTCATGCGGGCGATGGAGAACCTCAAGACGGCCATGCGGCTGCGCATGCGGCAGGGGCCGCTGGACGAGGCAACCGTGGAACGGATCGCGGGCGCGCTGGATGCCGCGGCCCAGGCAGTGGAGCGCAGCTGATGACCGAAGAAGCCCTGAACCAGGCCGCGCGCAGCAGCGCGGCCGTGCCGACCGAGCATGCCAGCCGCTATCTGCAGCAGCTCTGCAAGCACTTCGCCCACAAGCTCCCCGTGACCTTCGATCCGCATGCCGGCTCGATCGAGTTCTCGATCGGCACCTGCCGGCTCGCGGCGACGGATTCGGTGCTGACGATGGATCTCGTCGCACCTGAAGCCGGCGACATGCCGCAGCTCAAGGATGTCGTCGTGCGCCATCTCGTGCGGTTCGCGTTTCGCGAGGAACTGCCGATGGTGTGGACGGACGAGCGGGAGCAGGGCACATGATCCTCGACGATCGGATCGATGCCGTGCTCGACCTCTATCACGCGCGCATGCAGGCCGAGCGCGGGGAACCGCGCGCCGAGCCGCCCGGCGGGCGCGACGGCGGGCAGGACCAGCGCATGCGGGCGATCGGCCCGGAAACCGGCCGGCTGCTCAACATTCTCGTCCGCAGCCTCGAAGCGCCCCGGATCCTAGAGCTCGGCACCTCGTTCGGCTATTCCGGCATCTGGTTGGCCGAAGCGGCGCGCGCGACCGGCGGGCGGCTCGTCACCATGGAGCTGCACGCCTACAAGTCCGACCATGCGCGGCAGATGTCGGAACAGGCCGGGCTCGCCGGGCATGTCGACTTCATGGTCGGCGACGCCGTCGCGATGACCGCGGGGCTTTCAGGAGGGTTCGACTTCGTCTTCGTCGATCTCTGGAAGGATCTCTACGTGCCCTGCCTCGAGGCCTTCTATCCGAAGCTCAGGCCAGGGGCGATCGTCGTCGCCGACAACATGCTTCGTCCCGATACCGAAGGGGTAAAGGCCTATGCGCGCGCCATCCGCGCCAAGCCGGGCATGACCAGCGTGCTGCTGCCGGTCGGCTCCGGCCTGGAAATCAGCCGCTACGAGCCGGCCTGATCCTAGCCTTCCCCGGCTATGCGTTCGCCGGCGCTGATCCAGTTGACCGGGGCTTCGAAGTGCCCCTCGAGCCCGGTTGGCAGGAACAGCAGCTGCGCCCGACCGGCGCCGGTCAGGCCGCCGCTGATCAGCCGCGATCCGAAGCCGTGGCGCGTGGGCTTCTCGGCCGGCGGACCGCCGCGCTCGATCCAGCGCATGTGCAGCGTGGCCGCCTCGTCGACCCCCTCGATGGTCCAGCTGATCTCGACATGGCCCGTGTCAACCGAGAGGGCGCCATGCTTCACGGCGTTGGTGACCATTTCGTGCAGCATGAGCGAGACCGAGATCACCGCCTTCGGTCCGATCGTGATGTCCGGCCCCTCGACACGGAAGCGCTCCGGCTCGTCATTGTGCTTCAGCGCCGCGTGCACAACGTTGAGGAGCGGCGCGGCTTCCCAGCTCTGGCGCAACAGGATCTCGTGCGCCGAACTGAGCGCCATCAGGCGTTGGGTGAACACGCCGAGCGCCTCGTCGTCGACCTGTCCACGCAGGGTCTGCCGGGCGATCGCCTGGACGATCGCCTGGGTATTCTTCATCCGGTGTCCGAGCTCGGCATTGAGGATGCGCAGCCGGTGCTCCGCCTCCACCTTGGACGTCGTCTCGATGACGGTATCCATGAAGCCCGCCACCTCGCCGAACTCGTCGAGCAGCGGCGTGTAGGAGAAGGTGAAGTAGGTCTGCTCGGGATAGCCGTAGCGATTGATGACGAGCGGGAAATCCTCGATGAAGGTGGCCTTGCCGGCATAGGCCTCCTGGACGATCGGCCCGATCGCCCCCCAGGCCTCGCTCCAGATATCCCGGAACGAGCGGCCGATCGCGAGCGGCTTGTTGCCGAGAATGGGCACGAAGGCGTCGTTGTAGATCGCGATCATCTCCGGTCCCCAGACAAGGCATTTGGGGAACGGCGAGGCGAGCACCAGCGCCACGACGGTGCGAAGCGACTGCGGCCAGAGCGTCGGTGAACCGAGAGCGGAACGGTTCCAGTCGAACGTCCGGACCACGCGGCCCATTTCGCCACCGCCCTGCAGGAAGGGCAGCGGACACTTGGATTCCTCCGGCGGTTCCCCGTGCAGGGGAAATTCCGCGACGCCCGCTTCGTGCTTGTCAGACATTGGTCTTCATTTGTCCCATGCGCGTCTCGGGGGCGTGCCAAAGCTCGATCGGCGGTGCTGTAGTCGATGCGCTCAGCATAGGCGGAATTGGGGGGCGCACAAGCAGCGGCGCAGGGGATGCGGACGAGCCGGAACGCGGCGATGGCTCGGGCAGGCGTCGACCCCGTGCGGTACCTTCCTCAGGTTGATCCGTCCTGATCGAGCTGCAACCGCTGCGACAGGTTGGCGAGCTCGACGCGGCTGGTGATGTCGAGCTTGGAGTAGATGCTGTGCAGGTGAAGCTTCACCGTTCCAGGCGAAATGCCGAGCTGGGCGCCGATGTCCCGGCTTCGGAAACCGGCCGCTGCGAGGCGGGAAACCTCGATTTCGCGGGGCGTCAGCGCCTGCAGCACCCAATCGCGCTCGGCCCCGCGCTTGTGCAGTCGATCGAGCGCGGCATCGAGGTGCTTGTCCACGAAATAGGTGCCACCCGCCATCACCGAGCGGATGCAGTCGATGAGCACGGCCGGAGCCTGCTCCTTGAGCACCACGCCGTTGACGCCGTGCCGCATCGCCTCGGCCAGGTCTTCGTCGCTGATGTCCGCGGTCAGGACCACGAGCGGCAGGTCAGGCCGCGCCGGGCGCAGTCGGCGGATCAGCTCGATGCCGCCCATCTCGGGCATTCTCAGGTCCAGGACCACGAGGTCGACGGCCTCCGAGGCGACGACTTCGAGCGCGTGGGCGGCGCTCCGGCAGAGCGCCACCACGTTCCAGCCCGGTTCGGTCTCGACCATGCGTCGCAGCCCGTCGAGCACGATCAGGTGGTCGTCGACGATGACCAGGCGCAGGCTCATGGGCGCAGCGGGAACGTGACGATGATCCGTGTCCATCGAGCCACCCGATCGAGTGTGAGGGTTCCGCCCCGCGCCTTGGCGCGCTGGCGCAGGCTGCGCGGTCCGAGATCTCCGTCCTCCAGCTCCTGATGCTCGACCCGCCGGCTATGGCTAAACCCCGAGCCATCGTCGTCGACCGTCAGCCGAACCGTGTCGCCGTCGAGATCCACGACAATCCGAACCGACCGGGCCGCGCCGTGGCGGACGGCGTTGGCGGTTGCTTCCGAGATCATCCGGCTCAGCTCGTAGACGGCCATGGCCGGAAGCCGCATGTCGACCGGCCTCAGGGACAGCCGGCAATCGATCAGCCAGCGTTGCCGGAGCCGCTCGACCAGGGCATCGAACTGTACCATCAGCTGGAATTCGCCGCTTTCGCCGGACGGATGCCCCGGCTCGAGCGCATGGATGAAGATCCGCAGCTCCCGCTGTTCGTCCGCGAGCATCGCCTGGATCGCCGACAGCCGCGCATCCAGGGTCTGAACGGAATCGGCCTCGTGCGAGCGGAGCGCCTGCAGTTGCAGCGCCGTTCCGGCGAGCGATTGGAGCACGCCGTCATGCAGGTCGCGGCCGATCCGGACGCGCTCCTCGACCGCGGCGGCGTCGCTCAGCTTGCGCACGAGGATGGCCTGGTAGAACAGCGCCTTGAGGCGATCGGCGATGATTTCGGCGATCGCGACGTCGTCCAGCGTCAGCGTGGACGGATCGAGAAGGAACAGCCTTGCTTCGAGGTCGCCCACGGTGAAGGCCACGGAGACCGCCGAGACCATGGAGAATTCGGCGACCAGCTCCGGCGAGATCTGGTTCATCTCGCCGCTGCCGGCATCGAAGCGGCCTTCGCCCTGGTGGATGAGCAGGCGCGACGTCGGCGCATCGGCGATCAGCAGGCTCGCATGCTGCAGCGGCTCCGCCGTCCACGGCATGTAGCGGTTCGGCGGCAGTCGGCGGATCTCCGAAGTGCCCTGCTCCCAGACCGCGAGATAGGTCCAGGGTTCCTCCGCGTCGGTCCAGATGAGCAGGGCCCGCGGCACCCGCATGACATGCGCCGCGTAGTCGAGCGCGATCTTGGCCGGCCATTCGCGGCCCTCCGGCACGGCGGGCGTCTTCTCCACCAGCCGCAGCAGCTCGGTCCGCACCTCCTCCTGGTGGGCGCCGAGCCAGACCAGCAGGATGCCGGAAACCACCATGAACAGGACGCGCGATACGTCGGTCGTGGCGTCCACGTCGGGATCGACGAGCGCGGTCGTATCCGTCGCGACCAGAAGCAGCAACGCCAGGATGCAGATCAGTCCGGTCCACAGGGCCCCGCGCCAGCGCCAGTGCAGCGTGGCCGAGAGCAGGGCGAACGGCATGAACATGAAGAACGGGCTCGACGCGCCGTCGCTCAGGGGCATGAAGACGACGAAGGCCATCATGTCGATGACATGGCGGATCAGCGTGCCGCGAACACGTGAGATCTCGGTCCGCCACACCAGCACCGCGGCGATCACGGCATAGGCGAGGTAGCCGAGCAGAAGCACGAAGACGAGCTCGGAGGAGCGCGGGACATGCCGCGCATCGAGCCAGGCAATGTAGAAGCTGCCGATCGCCAGAAGGATCCTGCCGATCGCGATCACCCGGTCGGAGCGGGCGCGGAAGGTGTTGATCCAGGTTGTCCGCCCCAGCGCGCCGGCGCGCGGGCGCCCGCGGTGCGGGGGTGCGCGCCCGAGGGTCGGCCAC
>JAEWAD010000191.1 GCA_023391905.1 Pseudomonadota bacterium
GCGACGGCTTGCCGGCGCGCGCCTTGATCTCGTCCGGCGTGCCCTCGGCGATGACCTTGCCCTCGTCCATCGCCGCCAGCCAGTCGAAGCGCTCTGCCTCCTCCATATAGGCGGTGGCGACGATGACGCTCATCTGCGGCCGGCGAGCCCGGATCGTGTCGATCAGGTCCCAGAACTGCTGTCGCGACAGCGGATCGACGCCGGTCGTCGGCTCGTCGAGAATGAGGAAATCCGGATCATGGATCAGCGCGCAGCAGAGGCTCAACTTCTGCTTCATGCCGCCGGAAAGCTTGCCGGCCGGGCGATCGGGGAACGGGTCGAGCCCGGTCGCCGTCAGCAGATCGCGGATGCGCTCCTGCCGCTCGGCCGCGCCCTGGCCGAACAGGCGGGCGAAGAAGTCGAGATTCTCGAAGACGGTCAGCGTCGGATACAGATTGCGGCCGAGACCCTGCGGCATGTAGGCGATGCGCGGCGACGCCGCCTCGCGCACGCGCTTCAGCGCCATGTCGCCGCCGAGCGTCTCGACCCGGCCCGTCTGCAGCTTGCGCACGCCGGCCAGCAGCGCCAGCGCCGTCGACTTGCCGACGCCGTCGGGGCCGATCAGGCCGGCCATGCAGCCGGCGGGAATGGCGAGCGTCAGGTCATTGACCGCCAGCCGCTTGCCGTAGCGGTGACTGACGCCCTCGAGGCGCGCGACGGGTTCCGTCATTGCGGGACATTGACCTTGAGGCTGTCGGGCCAATCGGCATCGAGCGAGGTGCGGACGAAGCCGACGCCGCGGACGCCGACCTTGACCTGCTTCTCGTATTTCTGGACCAGCGCGCGCGGGATCTGCAGCTTGACGCGGAACATCAGCTTGTCACGCTCGTCCTTCGTCTCCACGGTCTTCGGCGTGAACTGCGCCTCGCCGGACACGAAGGTGACGGTGGCGGGAATGACATAGTCGGGGATCGGATCGAGGATGATCCGCGCCTCATCGCCGATGGCGATGCCGGCGACGTCCTTGGCCGGCAGATAGATCGACATCGAGATGTCGGAAAGATCGAGAAGCGTCAGCACGCGGGTGCCGGCGCCGACGACCTCGCCGGAGCGCGCCAACTCGTACTGGACGCGGCCGCGGCGCGGCGCCACCAGCACCATGTCCTCGATGATCGCGTTCAGGCGCGAGACATCCGCCTCGGCCGCCTTGATCGAGCTCTCGGCCTGGGCGCGGGCCGCCACCATCGCCTGGTAGGCGGCGGTGGCGACGTTCAGCTTGTTCTGCGCCTCGTCGCGCATCTGCGCCGTCGCATGGCCCTTCTTGAACAGCGCGTCGATGCGATCGAAGCTCGCCTGTGCGAGGGCACGGTCGCTGTCGCGCTGGGCGATCTGGGCATCGGCCTCGCTGAGCGCGCTCTCGGCCCGCAATACCTGCGCCTGCGCGCCAAGAAGCTGGGCGCGGTATTCGCGGTCGTCGATGCGGGCCACGACCTGCCCCGCCTCGACCGTGTCGCCCTCATGCGCATCGACCGAGACCAGACGGCCCGGATACTTGCTGGAGACGTCGATCTCCTGGCCCTCGATCCGACCGTTGGAGCGGGCAATTCCGGCCGGCAGCGGATTGCCGCGCAGCCGGTCGATCAGGCTCTTCAGCGAGCTTTGCGCCGCCGCTTCCGGCACCCAGGACGCGCCCGGTGCCAGCGTGCCGGACGCCAACTCGGCGCCGCCAAGCGCCAGAAGCGCGATGAATGCCGTCTTCGGCCAGGAGGGGCGCATCACTCGATACCTCGCAAGTCGCAACAGAAGTCGCCTGCCAGTATCGGTGACTGATTCGCTTTGGGGAAGCCTTGATCTTTCGCAACCGCAGCATGAAGCCGCCGTTGCGGCTTGGCTAGATTATGAAGCGGCTGTTGATCTCGCCGACCGTCGCGGCGCCGGCGATCATCATGGTGCGCGCCAGCTCGGCCTGGAGGTGCTGGTAGACGCTTTCGACGCCCGCCGCGCCGCCGAGCGCCAGCCCGTAGAGCACCGGCCGGCCGAGCGCGACGACATTGGCGCCGAGCGCGATCGCCTTGAACACGTCGGTGCCGCGGCGGATGCCGCTGTCCATGATCACCGGCACGCGCCCCTTGACCGCGCTCGCCACCGCCGGCAGCGCCTCGATCGCGGCCGGAACGCCGTCGAGCTGGCGACCGCCATGGTTCGAGACCTGGATGCCGTTGATCCCGCGCTTGATCGCCTTCTCGGCGACGTCGGGCGTCAGCACGCCCTTCAGGATCAGCGGCAGGTCGGTCGTGTCCTTGATGAAGTCGACATCGTCCCAACTCAGGCTCGCCTTGAAGCGCGCCGTGCCGCTGTTGACGAGCGGCAGGCTCGGCGGGAACGAGAAGCCGAGACGGGCCGTCTCGTCCGACGAGCCGGGCGCGAAGGCGTCGATGGTGAAAACGATCGCCTTGTAGCCCGACGTCTCCGCCCGCCTGATCAGGTCTCGCGACAGCGCGCGGTCGTCCTGCAGGTAGAGCTGGAACCACTTCGGCCCGCTCGAGGCGGCGGCGATCTCCTCGATCGTCTTGTTGGCGGCGGTGCTTACCGTCATCAGCGTGCCGGCGGCCGCCGTGCCGCGCGCCGTGCCAAGCTCGGCCGAGGCATGGGCGAGGCCGTGCACGCCCATCGGCGCGGTGATCACCGGCATGGAGAGCGTCTCGCCCATCAGGGTGATCGACGTGTCCGGCGCCTCCTTGCCGACCAGATATTGCGGCTTCAGCTGGATCCGCTCGAACGCCGCCAGATTGTTGCGCAGCGTGACCTCGTTGTCGGAGCCCGACGAGACATAGGCGAAGGCGCCCTTGGGCATGACCTTGGCGGCCTCGGCCTCGAGATCATTGAGGCTGGCGATCTCGAGCGCCCCCTCGCCTGTCGGGGCCTTGTAGGTCGGTGGAGGCGCGGCGGATTTCGCCTTGGCCGGCCCGGCGGCCTCGGCGGTCGAATGAGCCACGAGCATTCCCGCACCGGCGACCGCACCCAGCCTGACGAAATCGCGCCGCGAGAATTCCGAACCCATTCTTCAACCCTTCCTTGCATCCACCAGCATCGGCTCAGCAAAGATAAGCACGTCGAATGAACAGGTTAAGGCGTCGCGGCGTCGAAAAGGCGGCAATCTCGCGGAGCCTGTGGCCTTGGGACAGACGGTCCGGCCAGCGGGGATACCCGGGCCGGCATCGGCGCGCGCGAGAACGTATGGCCGCCCCTGCGTCAGCCGCCGCGCGCCGGGGCATGGCGAAGGTCCGTCGCGCGACAATTCGCGCGGCGGAACCCGTGCCGGGCTCTCCGATCCGGGGCGCGGTTGCTATTGGCCGGTGATGCGACGCATGCCGCGCTCATACTGAGCGTCGGCCTGGGCCTGGGTAAGTTGCCCGGCGTCGACCTTCCTCGCCAGATCCAGCCGCAGCGCCTGCTGCTGGGCGAGACCCGGCGAACTCGCCGCGTAACGGTTCTCCGCATCGTTGATGCACTGGGCACGGGCCGCCCGGCTGGAGATCTGGCCGCTATTGTACGCCGCCTGGCAGGCAGCGCGAGCCTGCTCCATTTCGTTGTCGGCCATCCGGCTCTGTTGACTGGTCGTGCAGCCCGCGACGAGCAGGGCCAATGCCAGGATCGCTATCCGCATGATTGCCTCCCGTTCCCACCCGCGGCACGTGCGCCGCGGCGCACTTCCACAACTAGCAAACCGAGGCTCTCATTCCCTAGAGGAATTCCAGCAGCAAAAACGAATCTGCTTGAGCGAAAAGTGACTTTTCGTGAGCAAGCCCTACAGATGATCCGGCTTCCATCTTCCTCGGCTCTATAATTCAAGTTTTAAAGGATCGATGCTGAATTGACTCCAAGGTCGTTCCCGGCAAAATTGGCTGAACGCGCTTCTATCTCCGAACAACTTGCCCTCCCGGACTTGCAGATCGGGAGATTGCATTGTTAGCCGCAATGTTACCCACCTGACTGGAAACAAGCGCCCATGCCATGCCTCGCCCGCTACGCGCCGATGCCGAGCCCGCCCGAACAGCCCGAGCCATGACGGCCAGCACCGCGCGGGCGACTTCGCCCTGCCGCGGCGAGGCCGGCACCGGTCGCACGCCATCCCAATCCTGACTGCAGAGTTTCTCACACCCCGGGAGAACGACATGACAGATCGACAGGTTGAGCCTGCCCCCAACGCCGACCAGGTCAGTAGGCGCTCGCTTCTCAAAGGCACGACGGCGCTGCTCGCCACCTCGGCGCTCGTCGCCGGCGCCGCCGCCACGGCCGCGCCTTCGGTCGCCCGCGCGCAGGACACGCCGGCCCCGTCCGGCAAGACGCCGAACATCCTCGTCATCTTCGGCGACGATATCGGCATCCCGCAGATCAGCGCCTATACGATGGGACTGATGGGCTACCGGACGCCGAATATCGACCGCATCGCCAGCGAAGGCGCGATCTTCACCGATTCCTACGGCCAGCAGAGCTGCACCGCCGGCCGCGCCTCGTTCATCCTCGGCCAGGAGCCGTTCCGCACCGGGCTTCTGACGATCGGCATGCCGGGCGACCCGCACGGCATCCAGGACTGGATGCCGACGATCGCCGACGTCCTGAAGACCAAGGGCTACGCCACCGGCCAGTTCGGCAAGAACCACCTTGGCGACCAGGACCAGCACCTGCCGACCAATCACGGCTTCGACGAGTTCTTCGGCAATCTGTACCACCTGAACGCCGAAGAGGAGCCGGAGGGCTATTTCTATCCAAAGGATCCGGAGTTCCGGAAGAAATACGGACCGCGCGGCGTCATCCATTCCTTCTCGGACGGCAAGATCGAGGATACCGGCCCGCTCAACACCAAGCGGATGGAGACCGTCGACGAGGAGTTTCTCGCGGCCGCCAAGGACTTCATCGACCGCCAGCACAAGGCCGACAAGCCGTTCTTCGTCTGGTTCAATGCGACCCGCATGCATGTCTTCACCCACCTGAAGCCGGAATCGGACGGCAAGACGGGGAAGGGCCTGCATGCCGACGGCATGGCCGAGCATGACGGCCATGTCGGGCAGCTGCTGCAGCAGCTGGACGATCTCGGCATCGCCGACGACACCATCGTCCTCTACACCACGGACAACGGTGCCGAGCTGGCGCTATGGCCCGATGGCGCCATGACGATGTTCCATGGCGAGAAGGGCACCACCTGGGAAGGCGGCTTCCGCATCCCGATGATGGTGCGCTGGCCGGGCGTGGTGAAGCCGGGCACCCAGGTCAACGACATCGTCACGCTGATGGACTGGCTGCCGACCTTTGCCACGGCCGCCGGCATTCCCGACGTCAAGGACCAGATGAAGAAGGGGTTCGCTGCCGGCTCGAAGAACTTCAAGGTGCATCTCGACGGCTACGACCTGACCGAGCTGCTGAAGGGCGACGCCAAGCAGACGCCGCGCGACGCCGTCTACTATTTCGACCAGGGCGGCAACCTGAACGCCATTCGCTGGAACGACTGGAAGATCAGCTTCGCCATCAACAGCGAAGGCAATATCGCCACCGCGACCCGGGAGATCCCCGCCTGGGCGAACATCGCCAATCTCCGGATGGATCCCTATGAGCGCGGCATGCACGAAGGCGGCGGCGCCATCGAATTCCTGGCGCGCAACATGTGGCTGCTGGTGCCGGTGCAGGGGAAGATCAAGGAATTCTTCTCCGACTTCACCGAGTTCCCCTACCAGGAGGGCAGCACGCTGAACGCGAGCGGCATCAATTACGGGCTGCTCCGCCAGCAGGCCGCGCTGCAGCGCCTGAAGGATCTGGAATCGCTGGCGCCACGATAGACCCAGCCGCATCCACGACAAACGACATCTCGCCGCCGCACCGAGGCGGCGAGATGCTCTTGAGACCGCCGCCAGCTCGCAGCGGATGGCTCCCGGCCCCGGATGACGACGGTACCTTGATCGATCGGGCGCCACTTCATCGACCCGGCGCGCAAGATCAACACGACCAATCATGCTTCAGGAGGATGGGATGCGAGCGATCGTTGCATGCCGGACTGCGGCGCTGATGTGCGGATGGTCGATCGGCGCCGCATGGGCGCAGGAAGCGCCACCGGCCCCGCCGCTGGTCAAGCAGCTGAACAACGGCAACTGGCTGCCCCAGGCCGAGGCCGAAGCGCTGCGCGACGAGCTCTATTACCAGCAAGCCGTGCAGGCCTACATCGCCATGCTGCCGGCCCTGAACGTCATCGGCATGCGCGATGGCTCGGAGGCGACGTTCGGCGCCGGCTACAATGTGCTGCCGATCTGGAAGGAGCGGATGGACAGCCGCGCCTGGGTGCCGACGCCCAACGCCGACGTGATCTATTCGATGAGCTATCTGGACCTGAAGGAGACCGGACCGCTCGTCGTCGCCGCGCCGCCCAACGTCATCGGCATGTTCACGGATTTCTTCCAGAACACGATCACGGATGTCGGCGCCATCGGGCCGGACCGGGCGCGCGGCGGGCTCTACCTGCTGCTGCCGCCGGACTACGCGGGCAAGGTCCCGCAGGGATATTTCGCGTTCACGTCGCCGACCTACAACGTGTTCCTCTTCTTCCGGACGGTGATGAAGCAGGGCACGGGCGGCCCGGATCCCGCGCCGGCCGTGGCGCTCGCCGAGCAGACGCGGATCTATCCGCTCTGGACCATGGAGAAGGACGTCAAGCCGATGGCCTTCCCCGATGGCAGCGGCAAGCGCATCGACATGATGTACCCGGTCGACGCCGCCTATTGGACCAAGCTCAAGGAATTCGTCGACTATGAGCCCGTGGAGGCGATCGATCCGATCGTCCGCGGCACGCTCGCCCAGATCGGCATCCTCAAGGGCCAGCCCTTCGCGCCGACCGACAAGCAGAAGGAACTGCTGCAGAAGGCAGTCGAGACCGCGCCGAAGATGCTGCTCGCCAGCCGCCAGCTTGGCCGTCCCGACAGGCGCAACCTCTACTACACCGATCGCCAGTTCGAGAATGTCTGGGCCGGCGCCACCTCCGAATGGCTGCAGGACGACTATCTCGATTTCATCCAGCGCGGCACCTATTTCCAGGTCGCCTATTCTTCGGCGCCGGCCATGGTCATGCGCACCATCAATGCCGGCTCGAAATACCCGGTCGCGCTGCGCGATGCGAAGGGCGACTTCCTGGACGGGACGAACACCTACCGCCTCCGCCTGCCGCCGAACCCGCCCGCCGCGCTGTTCTGGGCCGTCACCGCCTACAACATCACCGACGGCACGATGCCGGAGACGCCGCAGCTGCTGCCGTCGATCAACGCGTTCAACGACGTCGCCAAGAATGCAGACGGATCGATCGATCTCTGGTTCGGCCCGGCCAAGCCCGCCGACGCGGCGGCGTCGAACTTTATCCAGACGGTCCCGGGACGCAATTTCCTCGCCGCGCTGCGCCTCTACGGCACAGGGGTCGAGTTCTACGACCAGACCTGGAAGCCCGACGACCTGGTCAAGGTGAATTGACCGCCCGCGCGCCAAGTCGGGCGCGCGCCTTCGAGCCGGTGGCAGCACCAGCCCCAAAGAAAAGATCATTCTGCTTTTTGGGGAGTGGTGCCCGGAGGCGGATTCGAACCACCGACACGCGGATTTTCA
>JAEWAD010000196.1 GCA_023391905.1 Pseudomonadota bacterium
ACAATGCCCGCCGCACCGTCGCCGGTGGCGACGCGGACCGGCTCGCCGCTGGCGCGGCCGTGGCCGGCTGCGTGTCGTATCTGCGGACGGCGGCGCTCGTGCTCGGGCTGGCGCCATCGCTCGCCTCCCTGCTGCTCCCGCCTTTCATTGCCGGCGGGCTCGCCATGGCGGCCGGCGCGGCATGGCTGGTCCGGGGGCGGACCGCGCCGACGCACGAGGCAGCCGCGATGGGCAATCCGTTCGATCTCGCGGGCGTGCTGAAGATGGCGCTTTTCCTCGGCGCCATCGGCTTCGCGGTTCGCGCTGCCTCGGCCGCCTTCGGCTCCGCCGGCATCGTGCTCGCCTCCGCGCTCGCCGGCATCGGCGATGTCGACGCCGCGACCGTCACGGTCGCTGGCCTGCCCGCCCTGGAGACCCATGTGGGAGCGCTGGCGATCGCCGCGGCGGTCGCTTCCAATACCGTCGCCAAGGCCGTCTACGCCGTGGGTGCGGGCAGCCGGCGCTATGGCTGGCGCTTCGCCCTGGTTTCCGCCGTCGCGCTGGTGGTGGGGGCGATCGCGTTCTGGCTGGCGGGCGTCGTGGCGGGGTAGGGCGGGGGCCGGTCGTCGCGAGGCGATCGGGGTGCTGCCTAAGGCGGCAAGCTGCCACAGTGAAGACTGCTCATTTCGTCCCGTGATTTACCGCGACGCTGGACACGGCGTTCATGATGTTCTTGGATTTCGCGATCGGAGCCATCGCCTTGTCCGCAGCGCGCGCCGTGGACCGGGCGGGAGCGGGGATCGCAGCCCATGGACGAGCGGATCGAGCGCGGACAGCCGCTTGAACCTAGGGATGTCGAGCAGGCGAGTTGGCACAGCCTATCCGGGGACGACGCCCTGGCCGTGCTCGGGGCTCGCCGGGATGGCCTGTCGACCGCTGAAGCAGCGGAGCGCCGGCTTCGCTTCGGCCCCAACCAGCTAGCGGCTGCCCAGCGCCGCAGCCCGTTGCTGCGCTTCCTCTCGCAGTTCAACAATGCCCTGATCTACTTCCTGCTTGCCGCGGCGGTCGCGGCCTGGATGCTCGACCATCGCGTCGATGCCGCCGTGATCCTGGCGGTCGTCCTGATCAACGCGATCGTCGGCTACGCGCAGGAAGACAAGGCCGAGCGGGCGCTCGACGCGATCCGCAAGATGATCTCGCCGAGCGCCAGCGTCTGGCGCGACGGCCAGCGGGCCAGCCTGCCAGTCGTGGAACTGGTGCCCGGCGACGTCGTCCTGATCGAGGCCGGTGATCGCGTCCCGGCCGACCTCAGGCTGCTGCATGCGCGCGGCTTGCTGGTAGACGAGGCGATGCTGACCGGTGAATCCGTGGCCGCCAGCAAGGATGCGGCGGCGGTCGCGCCGGATGCGCCGCTCGGGGACCGGAGCGGCATGGCGTTCTCCGGAACGCTGGTGGCGGCCGGGCAGGGAACCGGCGTGGTCGTGGCGACGGGCGAGGCGACGGAGATCGGCCGCATCAGTTCCCTGATCGAAGGCGTCCAGCAGTTCACGACGCCGCTGCTGCGGCAGATCAACGAGTTCGGGCGGCGCTTCACCTGGGTGGCGCTGGCGGCGGCGGTCCTGCTGTTCCTGTTTGCCACCCAGGTCCGGTCGTATCCGTGGCCGGACGCGCTGATGGCGGTGGTGGCACTGGCGGTTGGCGTCGTGCCGGAGGGGCTCCCGGCGGTCATCACCATCACACTGGCCATCGGCGTGCAGCGGATGGCGGCGCGCCGGGCCATCATCCGCCGCCTGCCCGCCGTCGAAACGCTCGGGGCGATCTCGGTCATCTGCTCGGACAAGACCGGAACGCTGACGCGGAACGAGATGACGTCGCGCCGCCTGGTCGTGCCCGGCCACAGCCTGCTCGTCGGCGGGGCGGGCTACGAGCCACAGGGCGCTCTGACGGCGGAGGGGAGCGACGAGGATGGTCTCGCCATCGAGGCGGCGATGCCGTTGATCCGGTGCGGGCTGCTCTGCGGCAATGCCAACCTGCGCCAGTCGGACGGCCGGTGGACGGTCGAGGGCGACCCCATGGAGGGCGCGCTGCTGACGCTCGCGCGGAAGGCGGGAGCCGATCCGGACCATCTGCGCGCCGAATGGCGACGCGAGGACGAGATCCCCTTTGATGCGGAGTATCGCTTCATGGCGACGCTCCACCACGCCCCCGCAGGCGGCGAGGCGATCTTTATCAAGGGGGCGCCGGAGCGCGTGCTTGGCATGTGCCGGACGCAGGCGCGCGGGGGCGACGCGGCCGAGGGCGAGGCGCTCGACGAAGCGTACTGGCTGGACGAGATCGCGCGGACGGCCGCCGACGGCCAGCGCGTCCTCGGCTTCGCGATGAAGCGGAGGGCCGGGGCAACCGGTCGGCTGAGCTTCGAGGACCTCGACGACGAAGTCGTCTTCCTTGGTCTTGTCGGTTTCGTCGATCCGCCGCGCGACGAGGCGATCCAGGCCATCGCCGCGTGCCGCTCCGCCGGCATCGACGTCAAGATGATCACCGGCGATCATGCGGCGACCGCCAATGCCATCGCGCGCCAGCTCGGCCTCGATGCCGCCAAGGGGACGGTGACCGGCGCGGCCGTGGATGCGGTTTCCGACGCGGAGCTGGTGCGGCTCGCCTCGGAGACGGCCGTCTTCGCGCGCACCAATCCGGAACACAAGCTGCGCATCGTGCGCGCGCTGCAGTCGACCGGCGCGATCGTCGCGATGACCGGCGACGGCGTCAACGACGCGCCCGCCCTGAAGCAGGCCGATGTCGGGATCGCGATGGGGCACAAGGGCACCGAGGCGGCGAAGGAGGCGTCGGCGATGGTGCTGCTCGACGAGAATTTCGCCTCGATCGTCGTGGCGGTGCGCGAGGGGCGAACGGTCTACGACAACATCCGCAAGGTGATCGCCTGGACGGTGCCGACCAATGGCGGCGAGGCGCTGACGGTGATCGCGGCGATCCTGTTCGGCTTCGCCATGCCGATGTCGCCGGCGCAGATCCTCTGGATCAACCTGATCACCTCGGTGACGCTCGGCCTGGCGCTCGCCTTTGAGCCGACCGAGCCCAACGTCATGGCACGCCAGCCGCGTCGCGCCGACGCCGCACTGCTCAATTCCTTCATGCTCTGGCGGATCGTGCTCGTCTCGGTGCTGTTCGCACTCGGCGGTCTCTTCGTGTTCTTCTATGCGCTGGGGCGTGGCCATGATCTCGAGATGGCGCGCACCATGGTCGTCAACACGATCGTCGTGTTCGAGATCTTCTATCTGTTCAGTGTCCGCTATCTCCACATGACGTCGTTCACGTGGCGCGGCGCGCTGGGAACGCCGGCCGTGCTCGGCGCCCTGACGATCGTCGTCGCGGGACAGCTCGCCTTCACCTATCTGCCGATCATGCAGGAGATCTTCGAGACGCGGCCGGTGTCGATCGCCGACGGTGCCGTGATCCTCGGCGCCGGCCTGGCGCTGATGATCTTTCTGGAGGCGGAAAAGATGGTCCTGCGGCGCTGGCGGGTCTTCGGCGAGGCAACGCCGTAGCGGTCACCCTGCGAAGGACGGTCCCACCAGCATGCCGCCGAGGTCGGTCGGCATGTTGCCATTGAGCTTCAGTCGCTCGTTCTCGACGGTCGCGATGCCGCTGGCGACGAGCGCCAGCGCCAGCGGATAGAGTTCGTGCTCGGCCGCGAGCACGCGCTTCGACAGCGTTTCCGGCGTGTCGTCGAACGCGATGGGAACCGCCGCCTGCCCGATGATCGGGCCGGAATCCATCTCGGCGCGGACGAAATGCACGGTGCAGCCGGCAAGACGCATGCCGGCATCGATGGCGCGGGCATGGGTGTCGAGGCCGGGGAAGAGCGGCAGGAGCGACGGATGGATGTTGATCATCCGGTCACGCCAGGCCTCGACGAAGCCGGCGGTCAGCAGCCGCATGAAGCCGGCGAGGCAGACGAGGTCGATCTTCTCGGCCCGCAGGCGTTCGTCCATCGCCGCGTCGAAGGCGGCGCGATCGGGGAACTGCTTGTGCGGGATCACCGCCGTGGCGATGCCGGATTCGGCCGCGCGCGCGAGGCCGCCCGCGTCGGCGCGATTCGACAGGACGAGCGCGATCTCGGCCGGGAAGTCCGGATCGGCGGCCGCCTCGATCAGGGCCGTCATGTTCGAGCCGCGGCCCGAGATCAGGATCGCGACGCGCTTTCTCGCCATGATCAGAGCGCCAGGGCGCCGGAGAATTCAACGCCTTCGCCGCCGCGCGGCACCAGCGTGCCGAGGCGCATCACCGTCTCGCCCTCCGCGGCAAGCGCTGCCGTGACTGCATCCGCCGCCTCGGGAGCGACGACGACGATCATGCCGACGCCGCAGTTGAACGTACGCAGCATCTCGCGCTCGGCGACGCCTCCTGTCTTCGACAGCCAGCCGAAGACCGGCGGCACGGCGACAGCGTCGAGGTCGACGGAGGCGGCGAGCGCATCCGGCAGCACGCGCGGAATGTTGTCGACGAAACCGCCGCCGGTGATGTGCGCCATCGCCTTGATCGCGCCGGTCGCGCGGATCGCGGCGAGCAGCGGCTTCACGTAGATCCGCGTCGGCGCGAGCAGCGCGCGGCCAAGCGAGAGCTCGGGCGCGAACGGCGCCGGCGCATCGAAGCCGAGACCGGACAGCTCGACGATCTTGCGGACGAGCGAGAAGCCGTTCGAGTGCACGCCGGAGGAGGCGAGGCCGAGCAGCACGTCGCCCTCGGCGACGTCCGGACGCGGCAGCAGGCCGGTGCGCTCCACGGCGCCCACGGCGAAGCCGGCGAGGTCGTAGTCGCCTGCCTTGTAGAGGCCCGGCATCTCGGCCGTCTCGCCGCCGATCAGCGCGGCGCCGGCAATGCGGCAGCCCTCGGCGATGCCGGCGACGACCGTCGCGGCCTCCTGGGGATCGAGCTTTCCGGTGGCGAAATAGTCGAGGAAGAACAGCGGCTCGGCGCCCTGCACGATCAGGTCGTTGACGCACATGGCGACGAGGTCGATGCCGACCGTGTCGTGGATGCCGGTGTCGATCGCGACCTTGAGCTTGGTGCCGACGCCGTCATTGGCGGCGACCAGCAGCGGATCGGTGTAGCCGGCCGCCTTCGGGTCGAAGATTCCTCCGAAGCCGCCGATATCGGCATCCGCGCCGGGACGGCGGGTCGCCTTCACGAACGGCTTGATCATGTCGACGAGACGGTTGCCGGCGTCGATATCGACACCAGCGTCGGCATAGCTGAGGGCGTTTTTGACGCTGGACTTTTCGGTCATCGAAGGATCCCGGTTGCTTTGGGCAGGGAGGACCACATCCACGCCGTCGTCGTCAACCCGTATTCCGGGCCGGTGGCGGATCGGCGCGCTTTTCACGCAGGCTTCGGCGATCCAGCCACTCGTCCTTGAGCAGGCCGAAAACCAGCAGGTCGACCTGCTCGTTCGAGCGCGGCAGCAGGCGCTGCTGCCGCATCGTGCCCTCGTGGCGAAAGCCGAGGCGCTGGTAGTTGTACATCGAGGCCGCATTGCGCCCGTGGACCTGGCCATAGGCGCGATGACCACCGGCCTTGTCGAAGATGAAGTCGAGCAGGGCGGCGCGTACCTCCTGCACCACACCTTTTCCCCACCAGTCCATGTCGCCGATCGCGACATAGAGCAGGGCGCATCCGGGCTCGTTGAAAAAGACTCCATGCGAGCCGATCAGATGGTTGCTGCCGCGTGGGAAAATCGCGAAATGGAAGACCTTGCGATTGTCCGATCGGGTGAATCGGCGGGTCCACTTGCGCCGCGTATAGGGGCCCGGCGGCCAGCTCAGTCCATCCAGGAAGTCTTCGTTCTCGGCCCAGCGGAAGCTGTGGCGGCCAAGCCACTCGCGGGACACGCCGCGCAGGGTGAAGC
>JAEWAD010000205.1 GCA_023391905.1 Pseudomonadota bacterium
GGAACACCCAGCGCCGCGCGGCGCCGGCCAGCACCGGCGGCCACATCTGCTTCAGCGTCGAGAGCGCCATGGGCGTGAAGGACGCCGCCATGGCGAGCGAGGGCGTCGGCCCGTCGAAGCCGAGCGAGCCGGCGGCGGCGATCGAGCCGCCCGATGTGGTGATGACGGCGTCGGTGAAATCGACCCGCTTCGCCGGAACGTCGATGGTGCCGACGACGGCCATGCGGTCGGCGACGATCGGCGGCGCATTGGCGTCCGGCGAGTACAGCATCGCGTTGCGGCTCTCGAGCTGGAAGCCGTAGCGGCCGTCCGCCGTGTCGGTGAGCGGCTTGACCTCGCCGGCGACGACCGCGCGGGTATCGCCGAAGATGAACGAGGACGGCTCGACGACGATGGTGCGGCGGGGCACGTCCCAGCGCAGCCGGACCGTCGCCTCGTCGAGCTGGACCTGGTCCTTGCCGAGGCCGGAGACGATGGTGCCGGCGCCAAGGTCGAGGCGGACCGTGGCGTTTTCCACCTCGCCCTTGCCGCTGAGGCGCACCGTGGCGCGGCCGAACAGCGGCACGTCGGACTGCAGCAGGCTTTCCGCCCGGCCGAGATCCGGATTGATGTCGGCCAGCGACAGCTGGGAGAAGACGAGCGACAGCATGCGGTCGCCCGACTCCGCGTCGACCGTCCGCTCCGCCAGGATGCCCCAGCGCCCGGCATAGCCGGAGGTATCGAAATTGGCCTTCACCGTGCCTGTGTCAGCGTCGACGGTGAGGGCGATGTCGGTGTGGCCGAAGGTGCGCTGCTGCAGGCGGCGCGCATCCCAGATCTGGATCGTGGAAGCGTCGATCGACAGGCGCTCGAAGCCGCGGTCGAGCGCGAACTCGATCGACGGATCCAGCGCGCTGTTCAGGGTACGGAGCGCCGTCAGGATGTCGGGGAAGCCGCCGTCGATCTCGCCGGCCGGTTCGACCTGGTTGGTGGCCGGCGCCGGCGGGGTTTCCGGCTGGCCGCTGGCCGGGGTCGCCGGCTCGGCCCGATGGATCGTGTTGGAGGTGCCGAGATAGACCCGGCCGGAATGGCTGCGCACGAAGGAGATGTCGGCGTCCGAGACCTCGACCGTGCGGACATCCATGCGCAGGCGCAGCAGCGACAGCGGATCGAGCGCCAGCCGGGTCGAGGGAACCTGGGCGACGACGGCCTCGTCGCGGTCGCGCACCGTGATCTCGTCGATCGCCACCACCAGGCCGAGCACGGGATCGACATCGACCGTGGCGCGGCCGACCTTGACGCCATAGTCCGGCCCGAGCCGCTGCGACAGGGTGGCGATGACGCGGTCGCGCACCATGTCGAGTTCGAGCGGCCCGACCACGATGATGGCGGCGAGCATGCCGACGATGATCATGAGGGCGAGCAGGAAGGCCCCGAGCAGCCGCAGCAGCAGCCTCGGCCAGCCGCCCCGCCGCCTGGGCGGACGTTCACGACGGGGCCGATGCGCACGTGCCGATGGAAACTCGTCGAGGCGAAGTGTCAGCCGTCCAACCCCTTGTCAGCCGCTCCCGATCCGGAAGCGTCGTCCAGCCCGCCGGTCGGCACCACTGCCGCATCAGCCGGGCATCCGACGGCGATCACAACCGGATTTGCGAACAGAGCCAAGCCCCTCTTGCAAAATCCCCGTCAATTCTGCTTGTCACGCCAGAGAAGTGCGACGAAAGGAAGGCATATGCCCGCCCTGCCCCCAGGCTCTCCCGCCCCCGATTTCGACTTGCCGACCGATGGCGGAGGCAGAATCAGCCTCGCCGATCTCCGGGGACGCAAGGTCGTCCTCTATTTCTACCCGAAGGACAATACCGCCGGTTGTACATTGGAGGCGATCGACTTCTCGGCGCAGGCTGCGGCCTTCGAGGCCGCCGGCGCGACCGTAATCGGCGTCTCGGCGGATTCGGTGAAGTCGCATGACCGCTTCAAGAAGAAGCACGATCTCGCGATCCGCCTCGCCTCCGACGAGGACAAGACCATGCTGGAGGCCTATGGCGTCTGGGCCGAGAAGCAGATGTATGGCCGCAGCTTCATGGGAATCGTCCGCACCACCTACCTGATCGACGCGACCGGCAAGGTTGCGCGGGTCTGGGAGAAGGTGAAGGTGCCGGGCCATGTCGAGGAAGTCCTCGCCGCCGTGCGGGACCTCTGAGCGCGCCGATGCCGATGGAACCTCGCAGCCTCGCCGCCGCCGCGGCCCGCATCGTCGCGACCGCCGACCTCGACGAGAAGGTGGAACTCGCCTTCGCCACCGCCAAGGCGTGGTTCGGCCGGCGCCTGTCGCTCTCCGCCGGCGCGCTCGACGGCCCCATGCCGGACCGGCCCGGGCGTCCCGCCAACCTCGTCCTGGTGCCACCGCGCGACCTGCCGAAGCGCTCCGTCGTCTCGCCGACGGGCCGCATCGCCATGATCCATTCGCTCGCCCATATCGAGCTGAATGCGGTCGACCTCACCTGGGACCTGGTCGGGCGCTTCGTGCGCGTGCCGCTGCCCCGCTCCTTCTTCGACAACTGGGTGCAGGTGGGCCTGGAAGAGGCGAAGCACTACGCCCTCCTCGCCGACCGGCTCAAGGATCTCGGCGCCGCCTATGGCGACCTGCCGGCGCATGACGGCCTCTGGCAGGCGACGCAGGAGACCGGCCACGACCTGACCGCCCGCCTCGCCATCCTGCCGCTTGTGCTGGAGGCGCGCGGCCTCGACGTGACGCCGCCGCTGATCGACAAGATGAACGAGGTCGGCGACGACGCCAGCGCCAACATCCTGTCGATCATCTACCGCGACGAAAAGCGCCATGTCGCCTTCGGCGCGAAGTGGTTCCGCTTCATGTGCGACCGCCACCGTCTGGCGCCCGAACCGACCTTCCGCCAGCTGGTAATCAAGCATTTCCGCGGCCCGCTGAAGCCGCCCTTCAACGATTCCGCCCGCGCCGAGGCCGGCATGACGCCCGGCTTCTACCGCCCGCTTGCACCACGCGCGGACGCCTGACGCCGCACCGTCAACCAAGCCTTAACCCTAACCGATTTTAATCGTGGCGAAGCGGTCGTGTCCTCGGCCATCAGACAACCGTCGCCATGGTTGGAACGTCAATGCCGAGTGCTTACCCGGAATCCCATCACCCTCTTCGCGTGGACCTCGTCCACCTGCTGCCCGAGCCGCCCCTGCCCGAACCCGTCCCGGTTCGGCAATCGCGCCGGAAGCAGGCGAAGGCAGACAAGGCCGCGCGCTCCGTCGCCGCGGCCGCTCCGCGCGCGCCCCACAAGACCATCCATCTGCGGCCCCGCACCATCCTCATGGGCGGCATCGGCCTGTTCCTGCTCTCGACCGCCTATTTCGGCGCGACCGCCTATCTCGTCTATCGGGACGATCTCCTGAACGCTGCGTCGGCGCAGCAGCAGGCGATCCTCGACACCCAGAATGTCCGCGAGGCCCGCGAGCTCGAGGCGAGCGCCATCTACGAGGGCGAGATCGCCGCGCTCAAGGACAAGATCGGCAGCCTCACCAGCGAGATCGACGAGCTCAACCACGCGCGAACGCAGGAGCAGTCGACCACCGACCAGAAGGTCCGCAACCTGCTCGACCGCCAGAAGGAGCTCGAGGCCCGGCAGAAGGCGCTCAACAAGCTGACCGAGGCCGCCCGCCGCGCCGGCATCGACGTGCCCGCGCCGGGAACGACCAAGGCCCGCAACGGCAAGAACCGCTCCTCCAAGCTCGACCTTGATTCGACCGTCACCGGCTCGATCAGCCCGACCGTCGCCAAGCCGGTCGCGCGCTTCGCCGACATGGGGCTTCGCGCCCGCGGCAAGGGCCAGGCCGCCGAGATCGTCCCGATGCCGCCCGATCCGCGCCTCGCGCCGATCGAGAAGCAGATCGCGACGATGAAGGCGGACCAGGACGCCGTGGTGATGGCGATGTCCGGCAAGATCACGAACCGGTCGCGCAAGATCGAAACCGTGCTGAAGGGCCTCGGCCAGCGCGTGCCGAAGGGCCGCAACCAGGATGTCGGCGGTCCGTTCGTGCCGGCGACCGCCGAGGATCTCGACTTCAAGAGCGAGGTCGCCTCGCTGACCCAGGAATTCGACCGTTTCGCCAAGCTGCGCTCGATCGCGCAGGGCCTGCCGCTGAAGCGCCCGATCGGCAATGCCGACATCTCGAGCCGCTTCGGCGCCCGCAAGGACCCGTTCCTCGGCCGCGCCGCCATGCACACCGGCATCGACTTCCGCGCTCCGACCGGTCTGCCGGCCAAGTCGGTCGCCGACGGCACCGTCATCGCCGCCGGCTACAATGGCGGCTACGGCAACATGGTCGACGTCGACCACGGCAACGGCGTCGTGACGCGCTACGGCCATCTCAGCAAGATCGCCGTCAAGGTGGGCGAGAAGGTCGTCGCCGGCCGCCGCGTCGGCAATGTCGGCTCCACCGGACGCTCGACCGGCCCGCATCTCCACTACGAGATCCGCATCAACGGCAAGGCGATCGACCCGATGAGCTATCTGCGCGCCGGCCAGGAAATCAGCGCCTGGCTCTGACGGACGGCGGGGCCGGTCGCATGGGCATCCCGGACGACGACGCCTGGAGCGCCTGGCATCCGGCCGATCTCGCACGCCGGCTGCATGGACTCGAACGGCCGTGGTGCGTCGTCGGCGGCTGGGCGCTCGACCTCTGGCACGGGCGACAGACCCGCGACCACGAAGACCTCGAATTCACGGTGCTGCGCGACGACGTGCCGGCCTTCCGTGCCGCGCTCGCCGGGCTGGAGCTCTTCACCGTCCATGACGGCTCCGTCGAACCGCTCGCGGCCGGCAGGAGCCCGCCTGCCCATGTGTTCCAGATCTGGGCACTCGACGCGACGACGAGGCGCTGGCGGTTCGACATGATGATCGAGCCCGGCACACCGAGCGACTGGGTCTACAAGCGCGACGCGCGGATCACCCGGCCGCGCACCGAGATGGTCGCCACGACGCCGGACGGCCTGCCCTATCTGAACCCCGCCGCCGTCCTGCTGTTCAAGGCGAAGCACCTGCGCGACAAGGACAGGCTCGATTTCGAGACCGCGCTGCCGCGACTGGCGACGGTCGAGCGCGCCTGGCTGCGCGATTGCCTATCCCGGCTGCATCCCGGCCATCCCTGGATCGGCAGGCTCTAGGCCTTTTTCCATTCGCGGTTTCTTCCCGCGAGCCTGTATCCACTTCGCTCGAAAACGCTCCGTCGCTTCAGGCGTGGAAGCGCCGGCGATATTCGGCCGGCGAGAGGCCGACGATGCGGGTGAACACCTTCCGGAATGCCCCGGCATCGCCATAGCCGACCTCCCAGGCGATCTGGTCCACCGAGGACGCGCCGAACTGCAGCAGTTCGCGCGCCTTGTTGACCCTCAGTTCCTGCTGGTACTCGGTCGCCGTGTGCCCGGTCGCCTTGCGGAACCGGCGCAGGAAGGTCCGCTCCTCGAGGCCGGCGCGTGCCGCCAGGCTTTCGAGCGGCGCGTCCTTGGCGCCGACACCGTGCAGCCAGTGCTGCACGGCCAGCACCGCCTTGTCGCCGTGGTCCAGGCGCGGCACGAAGCTGCTGTAATAGCGCTGCTCGCGCCCCGGCGGGTCGACCAGCAGCATCCGCGCCGTCTCCAGCATGATCTCGGAGCCGAGATGCCGGTCGACCAGCCGGAGCCCGACATCCGTCCACGCCATCAGCCCGCCGGCGGTCATGAAGTCGCCCTCATCGATGATCAACCGGTCGAGGTCGAGGCGGACTTCGGGAAAACGCGCGGCGAAGCGCTCGCCGAGCGCCCAGTGCGTCGTCACCGTGCGGCCGTCCAGCAGGCCCGTCTCGGCCACCAGGAACGCGCCGGCGCAGACGGAGACGAGCGTGCCGCCCGCGGCGTGGAAGCGCCTCAGCCACGCCGCATAGGGCGCCGCCTCATCCGATCCGATCGGGCCCCCGAGGCTCGGCGCCACGATCAGCGCCTTCGGCTCGCCGGCCGCTTCCGGCGTGGTGTCGAACACCCGGCCGAACGCTCCATCGGGCCCGACCGGCTCCCAGTGCGAGACCCGGAGCTCCATGCCCGGCGTCTGGCCGCGTCGCACCGCCATCCGGTTCGCCATCACGAACAAATCCGTCAGGCCCAGCACGGCCGCCATCTGAACGCCAGGATAGAGGACCAGTCCGAACTCGATCATGCTCCCTCGCATTTGTCGATATCGACGCTCAATATGTCGATCTCGCCAGTGTAGGGCAATCCGGCGCGACTGCATACTCGTCGCCGTCTCCATCAACCTTAGGAACTACGTCATGAGCCAGCGCGCCCTCGTCATCGTCGACCTCCAGAACGACTATTTCCCCGGCGGCGCCTTCCCGCTCGACGGCATCGACGCCGCCACGGCCAATGCGGCGCGGGTGCTGGCGGCAGCCCGCCGGGACGGCGAGCTGATCATCCACATCCAGCACCAGTCGCTGTCGCCGGAAGCGGGCTTCTTCGTGCCGGGCACGGAGGGGGTCGAGATCAACGCCGCCGTGCGCCCCGCCGAGGGAGAGACGGTCGTGATCAAGAACTATCCCAACTCGTTCCGCGCCACGGCGCTGAAGGAGATCCTCGACAAGGCAGGCATCGAGGAGGTCGTGATCGTCGGCGCGATGAGCCACATGTGCATCGCCGCGACGGGGCGGGCGGCCGCCGATTTCGGCTATCGCACCACCGTGATCCACGACGCCTGCGCGACGCGGTCGCTGGAGTTCGGCGGCGTGGTCACGCCTTCGGAACAGGTGCATGCCGCCAACATGGCGGCGCTCGCCTTCGGCTATGCCAGGGTGATCGCCACGGCCGAGCATCTCGCGGCCGAGCCGGCGGCCGTCTCCTGATTTGATGCGCCGGTGTTCCGGACCACCTGTAGGATGATGACGTTACGTCATCACGCGTGGAGGTTCGGAGTGCCAGCCTTCGACAAGCCGCTCGCCTCATTGCCAGGACAGGAGCGCGTCGTCCGGAACTCGCATGGCGGGCAGGTCTTCATTCATGCCACCGCCGCGGAAACGGCCGGCGCGCTCGGCATGTGGGAAACCTTCTCCGCCCCGGGAACCGGCCCGCACTGGCACACGCACACGCGGGAGGCGGAAGCCTTCCGCGTGATCGCCGGGCGCTACCGCTTCTGGTGCGGCGACACGGTGCTGGAGGCCGGCCCCGGCGCCACCATCACGCTGCCGCCCCATGTGCCGCATCGCTGGCAGAACATCAGCGACGAGCCGGGCCGGATGCTCGCCATCGTCACGCCGGGCGGCTTCGAGCAGATGTTCATCGAACTGGAGCGCACCGGCGCGCGCTCGAATGCCGACGTGCTGGCGATCGAGACGGCGCTCGGCTTCGTCGACAGCGGCCTGGCCGAACCGGCCGGTTGATCTTTGCTGCGTCAGCCGGGTGCAGACGGACCGACTGGCGCTCGCCCTGCGAAATGGGGCATCACTCCACCGGGATCGGGATCCGGCGACCGGACGGGGATCGATTCCGCTCAGGACGATGCGGCAGGGACGTTGATGTTCACCCTCAAGGGAATCGAGAGCTACGCGCAGGAGATCAAGAAGAGCCGATTCCTGGCGTTTGCCGGGCCGGTCTCGGACGAGGCGACCGCCAAGGCCTTCATCGCGGCCCATTCCGACCCGGCGGCGAACCACAATTGCTGGGCCTGGCGGATCGGGCAGCAATATCGCTTCCAGGACGATGGCGAACCGAGCGGCACCGCCGGCAAGCCGATCCTGCAGGCGATCGACGGACAGTCGCTCGACGGCGTCGCCGTCGTCGTCACCCGCTGGTTCGGCGGCATCCTGCTCGGCAGCGGCGGACTGGTGCGCGCCTATGGCGGGACGGCGGCCGCCTGCCTGCGCGCGGCGGAGACGCTGCCGCTGATCGCGACCGAGGAAGCGACCATCACCGTCCCCTTCGGCGACCTGGCCCTCGTCCAGGCGCGCCTCGCGACGCTTCCATCAACGCAGGTGCTCGCCCAGCGCTATGGCGAGACGGGCGGCGACATCGTGGTGGCGATCCATAAGTCGGAGGTGGACGCGGTCGAGGCCCTGGTCGCGGACCTGACCAGCGGCCGCGCGATCATGGCGCGCGAACGCTGACGCTCGAGCTGCTCATTGTTGAATGGAATCAATGAGCAGCTCTAACTCGTTGTTTTGTCATACTTTGTTCGCGCGGTCGCGGCGGCGCTAGAGGCCGAGGCGCCTCGACGAGTTCGTGAGATGCGAGCGCATGGCGGCAGCGGCGCCGGCCGGGTCGCGCGCCAGGATCGCCTCGTAGATCAGCTGGTGCTCGTCATGCGAGATCGCCTGCGTCTTGGTGAAATCGAGCGAGCGCAGCGCGACGAGGATGCTCTCCTGCAGCTTGACGTCGACAAAGGCGATGAACAGCGAGACGAACGGGTTCTTGGTCGCGCCGGCGACCGCGCGGTGGAAGCTGATGTCGGTCTCGACATAGGCGCTGTGCAGATCCCGGACCGCCGCCATGTTGTCGATGCAGCGGACCATCTCGGCGAGGTCCTCCTCGGTCCGGTTGATCGCCGCCAATTCGGCCGCGCCCGTCTCCAGCATCAACCTGAGTTCATAGAGGTGCCGGTAGTCTTCCGGCACGGCCAGGCTGTTCGGCTCCAGCGTCAGCGAGTTCGCCGCCTCCGGCGAGGCGACGAAGGCGCCGATGCCCTGGCGCGAGACGACCAGCCCCTCATGCCGGAGCTTGGCGATCGCCTCGCGGATGACGGCTCGGCTGACGCCGTGCTGAAGCGCGAACTCCTGCTCGGTCGGCAGCTTGTCGCCCGGCTTCAGGTTGCCGCGCAGGATTTCGAAGCGCACAAAGGCGGCGACCTGGGATGGGAGCCCCTGCCGGCTGACCTTGTTCGGATTGATTTCCATCGCGGCGACTTTTCCTTTCTGTGACGTCCCGGACGGCGGTGACCACCGTCCCGTCCTTCGTCATGGCCTCATACGCTGACTTCGGGTCTCAAGCCACCATCGTCGACATGTTCTCCGCCAACCCATCCCGGATCAAGCCGGCCGCGCGCGGCGGCGACCGATGCGCAGGACGCGTTCGTTGACCCGCTTGTCGACCACGACGGCCGCGATCAGGACCAGGCCCTGAGCGACATATTGCCAGAACGGCTCGACGCCGGAGAGGTTGAGCCCGTTCGACAGAACGCCGACGATGATCGCGCCGATCACGGTGCCCATGATACGGCCCTCGCCGCCGGACAGGCTGGTGCCGCCGATGATGACGGCCGCGATCACCTCCAGCTCGAAGCCGACGCCGATATTCGGATCGCCAGACCCGACGCGCGACGAAAGCACGATTCCGGCCAGCGCCGCCATCATGCCGCTCAGCACATAGAGCGAGATCAGCGTGCGCTCAACCGGGACGCCGGAAAGCCGCGCCGCCTCTTCGTTGCCGCCCACGGCATAGACATGCTTGCCGAACTTGGTGCGCTGGCTGGCCCAGCCATAGACCAGCGCGACGACCGCCGCGATCAGGATCGGCATCGGGAACGGCCCGAGCTTGGCCGTGCCGATGGCGGACCAGTTCGGCGGCAGGCCGACAAGAATGGCGCTCGGCGTGATCAGATAGGCGATGCCGCGCGCGATGTTGAGCGAACCCAGCGTGACGATGATCGGGCTGACCCGCATCCGGACGATGATCGCGCCATTCAGGAAACCGATCAGCGCGCCGAAGGCGAGAGCCCCCAGGAAGGCGAGCGGTAGCGGCACGCCCTTGACCGCGAGGCTGGCGGCGACGACCGAGCAGGCCGCCAGCACGCTGCCGACCGAGAGATCGAGCCCGCGCGCGATCATCACGGCGGTCATGGCGCTGGCGGCGATGATCAGCGGCGCCGTGTTACGCGCCAGGTTCTGGAAGTTCGACAGCGTCAGGAAGCGCGGATTGAAGAAGCTGAAGACGAGGATCATCAGCAGCAGCACCAGCAGCGTGACGATGGTCTGAAGCTTCTGGCGGTCGGCGACGATCGATCGCCAGACGGATGGTCTCTGCACGGAATTCCCCTCGCCATTCTGACGGCTGTTGTTGATTTCGCGGCTCTGGGAGCGGCCCACGGGCGCGTTCATGGCTGGTCTCCATGCAGCATCGACAGTTCGATGACCTCCGCCTCCGAGGCATCGCCCGGCAGCTCGCCGACCACCTGTCCGTTGTTGAGGACGAGGATGCGGTCGCAGAGCCCCAGCACTTCGGGCAGCTCCGACGACACGAGAAGGATCGCCAGCCCCGCCTTGGCCAGGTCATGGATCAGTTTGTAGATCTCGCGCTTGGCACCGATGTCGATGCCGCGCGTCGGCTCGTCGAGCAGCAGCACCCGCGTCTTCATCGTCAGCCACTTGCCGACCACGACCTTCTGCTGGTTGCCGCCGCTCAGGAGGCTGATGCGCTGGGCGAGCGTCGGCGTCTTGACGTTCATGCTCTCGACCGCGTGGCGCGCCACCGTTTCGGGTTCGCCGTCCTCGCGCCGGCTGGCCGGAAACTCCCGCCAGGGCAGCAGGACGTTGTCGAAGACGCTGAGCACCCCGACGATGCCCTGCCCGCGCCGTTCCTCCGGCACCAGCCCGATGCCGGCGGCGATCGCCGCGCGGACGGAATTGGCAGGGACTATCTTGCCGTCGACGGTCACCGCGCCGTCCGATACCTCGTCGGCGCCGAAGATCGAGCGCAGCAGCTCGGTTCGCCCCGCGCCCACCAGCCCGGCGACGCCGACGATCTCGCCGGCGCGCACAACGAGATCGACATCCTGGATGCGCGCTCCGGAGAGGCCACAAACCCGCAGGACTTCCCCGCCCGGCTGGCGGTCCTTGTCCGGGAAGATGTCGCCGAGGTCACGGCCGACCATCAGGCGGATCAGTTCGCGCGGGGTCGCCTCGGCCCGCGTCAGCGTCGCCACCCGGGCGCCGTCCTTGAACACGGTGACGCGATCGCCGATCTCCTCGATCTCGCGCATCTTGTGCGAGACATAGATGATGGCCCTGCCCTGGGCCTTCAGCGTCGCGATGACCTGGAATAGCCGGCGGACCTCCTGCTCCTCGAGCGGCGAGGTCGGCTCGTCCATGACGATGACGTCGGCATTGGCGCAAAGCGCCTTGGCGATCATCACGGCCTGCTTCTCGGCTGTCGAAAGCCGCCCGACCTTCGTGGCGGGATCGAGCGTGTCGAAGCCGATGCCGAGCAGGATTCTTCGCGCCGTGTCGGTCGCGGATTTCGCGTCGAAGCGGCCACGCTGGCCGGGTTCGGAGCCGAGCACGATGTTCTCCGCGACCGTCAGCCCTTCGACGACGCTGAGCTCCTGGAAGATGAAGGCGAGGCCGAGTTCCTTGGCGTCGCGCGGGCCGGCCAGTTCAGCCCGTTCGCCGCGCACGAGAATCTCGCCGCTATCCGGCTGGATGGCGCCAGCGAGGATCTTGACGAAGGTCGACTTGCCGGCGCCGTTCTCGCCGATCAGGCAATGCACCTCGCCGCGCATCAGCTCGAAATCGACGCCGGCGAGCGCACGGACGCCCGGAAACTGCTTGGAGAGCCCGAAGGCCTGCAGAACGGGTTGCCCCGCTCCAATGTTGGGTGCTGGGTTGGGTGCTGGCTGCGCCAGATCCATCGACGACATCAGGCATTCCTTGAACGGCATGACAGGACCGCATCGCTCCCTGGCGCGGCGATGGATCGACCACCGCCGCGCCAGGGGAAGCAATCAGCGCGGATACTGCTGCGACAGCCAGGCCTTGATGCCCTCTTCCGTCGGATTGATCGGCGGATAGCCGACGACCACCTGCGTGTTCGGGTTCGTCTTGCCCTCGACGGTGGCGCCGAGAAGGTTGAACGTCGCGAGGCTGAAGTCATAGGGCGGGTAGCCGCTCTCGGCCTTCAGCGGCGAGGCATCGCTGCCCAACTCCGCCATCACCGGCTCGGAGCCGTCGACCGAGGCGACGACGCCCCAATCCGGCGAATAGGAATCCGCCGCCTTCATCGCGGCGATGGCGCCGAGCGACGAGTCGTTGTTGATGCCGAAGATGACGTTCAGCTCGGGATTGCCCTGCAGCAGGTCGGCCGCTGCCGGATTGGCCTTGTCGATGACGCCGCCGCCATCGACCGACTGCGCGACCACGGCGGTCGGGATCAGCGACTTGAAGCCGTAGAGGAAGCCGTTCTTGCGATCCTGCACCTGCGGCAGCTGCGGCAGGTCGACGATGCCGATGACGGCCGGCTTGTCGCCGAACTTCGCCTTGTAGTAGCGGGCGGCGTTGCAGCCGACGAGGCGCGGGCCGTCGAAATCATTGGCGAAGACGCGGGGGGCGACGACTTCGGTCGGCTGGACGTTGTAGGTCACGACCTTCAGCCCGGCGTCGAGCATGCGCTTGACCTGCGGCACGGCGGCGCCGCTGTCGAGCGGCGCGAAGGCGACCGCGTCCGGCGCGTCCGAGATGATGTCGTCGACGAGCTTCTGCACCGTGCCGGCGTCGAAGCGGCCGTCATAGACCTTCAGGTCGAACTTGTACTTGGCCGCCAGCTGCTCCCAGTGCCCCTTGATCGCCAGGAAATAGGGCTGGCCGAGGCCCATGACCGAGAGCGCGACGCGCTTGCCGGTCAGCGCGCTCGCGGCGGGCTGCTCGAGCCAGGCGCCGGGCTCGGATGCGTAGCCGGTGAAGCCGGAAACGGCGGCCGGGATGTCCTTCACCGCCGCCGGATCCGACGGCTCGCAGAGTTCCGTCGAGAACGAAGCGCCGGCGATCGCGACCGGGCCATCGGCCGCATGGGCCGCCAGGGCGGAAAGCGCGAGCAACGCGCCGGCGGCAGCTCCCAGGCTGAGTGATTTCAGAGCAGTCAAATTCACCTCCCATGATTGACTGTCCACCGGTTATCATACGTCATGTCATCAGACAAGTTAGATGACGCAGGGTCTGAAACGGATTCAACGCCGCTCGCGTCGGGTCATGCGGTCAGCTGGGATGGACGTGCCGGTCGTGCCCAGCTGGGGTTTTGGCCGATCTCAATGCCGGCTGGCCGCCCCCCTGCTACCGGTGCCGCCCGTCCATCGTCCTGTCACGAAACTCGAGCAAGAGCGGTTGGCAAGGCTGGCGCGGTTGGCCGTCCGGGCTCCGGGCGCACTCGCGCAACCGAGGGACATGGACATGACGGCCAAGGACGATCGGACGCTCGACTTCTACATCGATGAGGCGGCCGCCTACACGGCCCGTGGTCAGGCGCCGAGCCAACGACGCCTGCTGCAATTCCTGTCCGGCCTGCCGGCCGGCGGTACGGTGCTGGAGCTCGGCTGCGGCGCCGGGCAGGACAGCGAATTCATGCTGGCGCGAGGCTTTGCCGTCCGCCCCACCGACGGCACGCCGGAGATCGCGCAGGCGGCGGAAAGACGGCTCGGCATCCCGGTCGCGACATTGCTCTTCGATGAGCTGGAGGAAGTCGGCACCTGCGACGGCATCTGGGCCAATGCCTGCCTGCTGCATGTGCCGAGAAGCGGATTGCCCGCCATCCTCGCGCGGATCCACGCCGCGCTGAAGCCGGGCGGCGTCTTCCACGCCAGCTTCAAGGCCGGCACGGCCGAGGGCCGCGACGAGTTCGACCGCTACTACAACTATCCGTCGGAAGACTGGCTTCGAGCGCTCTATGGCGAGCTGGACTGGCGGGCGGTCACGATCGAGGCCGGCACCGGCAGCGGCTACGACAAGAAGCCGACGGACTGGCTCTATGTCACCGCCGCGCGAGGGGGCTGAGCCGCACCGTGAAAACGAAAACGGGCGGAGCCATGCCCCGCCCGTTCCGTCCGGCCGCGAGGGCCGTTGTCGGTAGACGTCGTCAGTCGATGTCCTGGACGTCGACGGACGGACCGCCGAGGCGCTGCGCCAGCGCCGCTTCCATGAACTCGTTCAAATCGCCGTTCAGCACGTCCTGCGGGCTGGTGCTCTCGACACCGGTACGCAGGTCCTTGACCAGCTGGTAGGGCTGCATGACGTAGGAGCGGATCTGGTGCCCCCAGCCGATGTCCTTCTTGCTCGACTCGGTCGCCATGGCGGCGGCCTCGCGGCGCTCCAGCTCGGCCTCATAGAGGCGCGACCGCAGCATGTCCCAGGCGGCAGCCCGGTTCTTGTGCTGCGAACGTTCGCTCTGGCACTGCACGACGATACCCGACGGGATGTGCGTGATGCGCACGGCCGAGTCGGTCGTGTTGATGTGCTGACCGCCCGCGCCCTGGGCGCGGTAGGTGTCGATGCGGCAGTCGCTCTCGTTGATCTCGATCTCGATCGAGTCGTCGACGACCGGATAGACCCAGACCGAGGCGAAGCTGGTA
>JAEWAD010000228.1 GCA_023391905.1 Pseudomonadota bacterium
GTCGCCACCCGCTTCGATCCGCGCGTGGCGATGAGCTTCCTCGTCCTCGGCATGGCGGCGCCATCCGGCGTGACGATCGACGATGCCGGCTCGATCCAGCCGCATTTCCCCGAGTTCCAGAGCCTGATGACCGGGCTCGGCGCGCAATTTGAAAAGGCGGAGCCTCCCGCAGCATGATCATCGCAATCGACGGACCCGCCGCCGCCGGCAAGGGCACCATCGCCGTCAAGCTCGCCCGTCACTACGGGCTCAACCATCTCGATACCGGACTGCTCTACCGCGCCATCGGCCGGCTGATGGCCGACCAGGGACTCGATCTCGACGATCCCGTCGCCGCCGGCGCCGTCGCCCGCGCCCTGAAGCCGGCCGACCTGCAGAACGCCGAGCTGCGCGGCCGCGAGGCCGGCGAGCTCGCCTCGCGCGTCGCCGTCCACGCCGACGTCCGCGCGGCGCTGGTCGATTTCCAGCGCGACTTCGCCCGCACGCCGCCCGGCGCCGTGCTCGACGGCCGCGACATCGGTACGGCGATCTGCCCCGATGCCGACGTCAAGATCTTCGTCACCGCCTCGCCGGAAGTGCGCGCCCGCCGCCGCACCGACGAGCTCAACGCCAAGGGCCGCGACGTGCCCTATGAGCGGATCCTGGCCGAGATCCTGGAGCGCGACGAGCGCGACTCGCACCGCTCGGCCGCGCCGCTGCGGCAGGCCGACGACGCGGTGCGGCTCGACACCACGGCGCTCGACGCCGAGGCGGCTTTCGCCGCGGCGATCGCGATCGTCGAGGCCGGACACGACTGATTGATCGCGCCAGGGCGGCAAACGGCGCAGAATCCGGCCAATTCGGCCTTGTCGCTTCGGCAGGGACCCTATATAGAGCCCAAGTCTTTGTGTTCAGGGCGTCGGATCCAGCCATCCGAGGCCGTTTCGGCGTTCCGGATGCATCGACAGCCCCCGAGTCCCGGTCCGGAAGCGTCGGTCCGCCATATGGGTAGCCCCGATATCCGTCGAGGGCAGGGTCGAGACCTCGGGTTATCGCAACACGAACCGCCGACGCATGCCAGCAATGGCACCAGGAGTTTTCATGGCTGTTACCAATCCGTCCCGGGAAGATTTCGCCGCGCTTCTCGAGGAATCCTTCCAGAATGAAGACCTCTTCGAGGGCAGCGTCGTCAAGGGCACGATCGTCGCCATCGAGAAGGACCTCGCCGTCATCGACGTCGGTCTGAAGACCGAAGGCCGCGTGGCGCTCAAGGAATTCAACGGCCCGGGCCGCGAGAACACGCTCAAGGTCGGCGACGTCGTCGAGGTTTACCTCGAGCGCGTCGAGAACGCCCTCGGCGAAGCCGTCCTGTCGCGCGACAAGGCTCGCCGCGAGGAGAGCTGGATCCGCCTCGAGGAGCAGTTCAACAAGAACGAGAAGGTCACGGGCGTCATCTTCAACCAGGTCAAGGGTGGCTTCACCGTCGATCTGGACGGCGCCGTCGCCTTCCTGCCGCGCTCGCAGGTCGACATCCGCCCGGTGCGCGACGTCGGCCCGCTGATGCACACGCCGCAGCCCTTCCAGATCCTCAAGATGGACAAGCGCCGCGGCAACATCGTCGTCTCGCGCCGTACCGTGCTTGAAGAGACCCGCGCCGAGCAGCGCTCCGAGCTCGTCCAGAGCCTGGAAGAGGGTCAGATCATCGAGGGCGTCGTCAAGAACATCACCGACTACGGTGCGTTCGTCGACCTCGGCGGCATCGATGGCCTGCTGCACGTCACCGACATCGCGTGGCGCCGCATCAACCATCCGACCGAGGTGCTCTCGATCGGCCAGACCGTCCGCGTGCAGATCATCCGCGTCAACCACGAGACGCACCGCATCTCGCTCGGCATGAAGCAGCTCGAGGCCGACCCGTGGTCGGGCATCGAGGCGAAGTATACGGTCGGCGCCAAGTTCTCGGGCCGCGTCACGAACATCACCGACTACGGTGCGTTCGTCGAGCTCGAGCCGGGCATCGAAGGCCTGATCCACGTCTCCGAGATGTCCTGGACGAAGAAGAACGTCCATCCGGGCAAGATCGTCTCGACCTCGCAGGAAGTCGACGTGATGATCCTCGAGGTCGATCCGGTCAAGCGCCGCATCTCGCTGGGCCTGAAGCAGACCCTGTCGAACCCGTGGGAGAGCTTCTCCGAGAAGTACCCGATCGGTTCGATCGTCGAGGGCGAGGTCAAGAACAAGACCGAGTTCGGTCTGTTCATCGGTCTCGACGGCGACGTCGACGGCATGGTCCACCTGTCGGATCTCGACTGGAACCGTCCGGGCGAGCAGGTCATCGACGAGTACAACCGCGGCGACATCGTCAAGGCGCAGGTGCTCGACGTCGACATCGACAAGGAGCGCATCTCGCTCGGCATCAAGCAGGTCGGCGGCGATCCGTTCGTCGAGGCTTCGGGCGAGCTCCGCAAGGGCTCGGTCGTGACCTGCGAGATCCTGGCCGTCACCGACGCGGGCCTGGAAGTCCGCATCGCCGACACCGACCTGACCTCCTTCATCCGCCGCGCCGACCTGTCGCGCGACCGGTCGGAGCAGCGTCCGGAGCGGTGCGCCGCCGGCGAGAAGGTCGACGCCCGCATCACCAACTTCGACAAGAAGGCCCGCAAGGTCGCCGTCTCGATCAAGGCGCTGGAAATCGCCGAAGAGAAGGAAGCGGTCGCGCAGTACGGCTCGTCGGATTCGGGTGCGTCGCTCGGCGACATCCTCGGCGCCGCCCTCAAGGCTCGCCAGGACAACGACGAGTAATCGTCGCACTCCGTCAAAATCAGGAAACGCCCCGGCTCGTCCGGGGCGTTTTCTTTTTGGGCGCCGCTCCGGCCGCCCCGCCGGTTTGATTTTGCGCCGCAAAACGGATAACCCCTTGCGCCTAAGCGGATATCCGGAGACGCACAGCCATGAGCCTCGACGCGGACCAGATCATCGACCGCCGCCGCCTGAGGCGGAAGCTGACCACCTGGCGCATCCTCGCCTTCCTCGCCGCGGCGCTCGCCGTGGTCGGCGG
>JAEWAD010000305.1 GCA_023391905.1 Pseudomonadota bacterium
CGACCTCGGCGGTGCTGAAGCCCTCCAGGGAGCGTAAAAGGAAGGCGATGCGGGAGCGCGGCGTCATCGCGTCGAGACTGCGCTGGGCGCCCAATTCGCCGGGCCATTCCACCTTACTTGATGACCTTGGTCGCGCGGTCGACCACGGCCTTCGGCAGCTCGAGGCCGATCTTCTCGGCCGCGCCGGGGTTGATGACCAGGTCGGTGCCGGCCGCGACGTTGACCGGGATGTCGCCCGGCTTCTCGCCGTTCAGGATGCGGACGACGATCGCGCCGGTCTGCTTGCCGACGTCGTAGTAGTTGAAGCCGAGCGCCGCGACGGCGCCGCGCGAGACCGAGTCGGTGTCGGCGGTGAAGAGCGGCAGCTTGCTCTCGACGGCGACGGCGACGGCGGACTCCAGCGCCGAGACGATGGTGTTGTCGGTCGGGACGTAGATCGCGTCGACGCGGCCGGCCAGTGCGCGGGCGGCGTTCTGGACCTCGGAGGAACGGGTCGCGGGCGACTCGACCACTGCGATGCCCTGCTCGGCGCCGAGCGTCTTCAGGAGCTCGACGAGCGTGACCGAGTTGGTCTCGCCGGGGTTGAACAGAACACCGACCGTCTTCGCGTTCGGCAGGATTTCCTTGATCAGCGCGATATGGTCGCCGATTGGCGACAGGTCGGAGAGGCCGGTGACGTTGCCGCCCGGCGCCTTCAGGTCCTTGACGAGCTGCGCGCCGACCGGGTCGGTGACGGCCGAGAACACGACGGGGATGTCGCGCGTGCCGGAGACGACGGCCTGGGCCGACGGGGTCGAGATCGGGACGATCACGTCCGGGCCATTGCCGATGAACTGGCGCGCGATCTGCGCGGCGGTGCCGGGATTGCCCTGGGCGGATTCGTAGTTGAAGGTCAGGTTCTCGCCAACCTTGAAGCCAGCCTCGCCGAGCGCGTCCTTGACGCCGTCGCGCACCGCGTCAAGCGCCGGGTGCTCGACGATCGCGGTGACGTCGACGGTGACGTCGCGCGCCAGCGCCGGCTGGGCGAAGGCGAGGGCCGCAATCGCGGCCGCGGTCAGAAGTTTCATCAAATTGCCCCTTGAAGTGGTGTTTTTTGGATCTGTTGGGTCTTCTCAAGGTGAAACCAGCCCCGGAAGGAGAAGTCAACATCGATGCCGGCGCCTCGCGAACGCGCCGACATCGCGTGGCTGCTCAGCGCAGCGCCTTCTGGCCGCCGGCGGCGGTGATCACGCCGACGATGATTAGGCCGGTCAGCAGCAGGCGCACGCCGGCACTGACGCCGAAGGTGTTCAGCATGGTGAGGAGAAGCACGAGGAACAGCGCCGCGCCCCAGATGCCGGGCACGTTGGCCTTGCCGCCGGCGACCGAGGTTCCGCCGATGACGACGACCGCGATCGAGCTCAGCAGATACTCGTTGCCGATGTCGACGCTGGCGCCGCGGAAATAGCCGGCGAGCAGCGCGCCGTTGATGCCGCCGAGCGCGCCGGAGAGCGTGTAGGTCAGAAAGCGGATGCGCTCGACCGGGATGCCGGCGAGCCAGGCCGCGCGCATGTTCTGGCCGATCGCCAGCACCGAGCGGCCATAGATCATCCGCTGCAGCGCGATGCCGGCGAGGAAGGCGAAGATCACGCCGCAGATGGCGAGGATCGGGATGCCGAGGAACTGGATGTTGGTGAAATCGGCGAAGGCCGGCGGCGGCTTGATCTGCAGCCCGCGACCATAGGCGATATCGATCGAATGGACGATGAAGCTGGACGACAGCGTCGCGATGATCGGCGGGATGCGCAGCGCGCGGATCAAAAGATAGTTGGCCATGCCGACGGCCATGCCGCTCGCCAGCGCGGCGAGAAGGCCGACGAGGATCATCGCGTCGCTGCCGCCCATCACCTTCATGGCGACCGCGCTGGCGAGGCCGATATTGGCGGGCAGGGAGAGGTCGACATTGCCGGGGCCGAGCGTGATGACGAACATCTGGCCGATGCCGACGATCACCATGAACACGGCGAGCGACAGCGCCGCCGTGATCATGCCACCGGCGCCATAGCCGCCGGTGAAGCTGATCGCCGCGAGCCAGACGAGCAGCGCGCCGATGAAGGACCAGATCCAGGGGCGCGCGAGCAGGGCGCGGAGAACCATCATCGGTCGCCCTCCCGCCGGCTGATCAGCGCGCGCGCCGCGAGCACGACGATCAGGATCAAGCCGTTCGCGGCGACCTGCCAGTCGGGCGGGATGCGCATGAAGGTCAAAAGCGGCGAGGCGGCGAGCGCCAGCGTCAGCGCGCCGAGCACCGCGCCGATCGGTGAGACCCGGCCGCCGACGAACTCGCCGCCGCCGAGGATCACGCCGGCGATGGCGAGCAGCGTGTAGCCATTGCCGAGATTGGCGTCGGCCGAGGTGGTGATGCCGACGAGCGCCATGCCGGAGAGCACGCCGAACAGGCCGGTCAGCGCGAACATCGTCACCTTGGTGCGGAGGATCGACCAGCCGGCGCGCTGCACCGCCTGGGCGTTGCCGCCCGTGCCGCGCAGCACCGCGCCATAGGAGGTGCGCATCAGGCCGAAATGGACGACGAGCGCGATCACCACCGCGGCAAGGATCGGGAATGGCACGAAGGGCGGCTTCAGGCTCATCAGGCCGAGCAGCCAGTCGGGCGCCTTGCCGCCGGGCTTCGGCAGCAGCAGGATCGCCAGCCCCTGCCAGACGAAGCTCATGCCGAGCGTGACGACGATCGACGGCAGGTTGCGGAGATGGATCAGCGCGCCGAGCGCCGCGTAGACGCCGATCGAGCCGAGCAGGACGAGAATGCCGAGGAGCGGCGCGTCGCGCAGCCAGGTCGCCGTCACGCAGGCGACGAAGCCGACGAAGGTGCCGATCGACAGGTCGAGCTCGTTCACCGTGATCACGAACATCTGCGCGATCGTGGCGAGCGCGATCGGGATCGCCAGGTTCAGCATCAGCGAGAAGCCGAAATAGCTGATCGCGCGCGGGTTCAGCCAGGCGATGGCGACCAGGATCAGCGTCAGCGACAGGGCCGGCAACAGCGCGCGCAGGAAGCGTGCGAAGGCTGGCGAGCGGAGGCCGGAACGGCCGAGGGGTTCGGTGGCGGCGACGGTCATGCCGCGCTCTCCTCGAAGGAGGACTGGATCACCTTCTCCTCGCTCAATTCGTCATGGCCGAGGTCGGCGACGATGCGGCCATTGCGGAAGACGTAGACGTGGTCGCAGTTTTCCAGTTCGTCCATCTCGGTCGTGTACCAGAGGAAGGTTCGGCCCTTGCGCGCCTCGGCGCGGACGAGGTCATAGACCTCGAGCTTGGTGCCGATGTCGACGCCGCGCATCGGATCGTCCATCAGGATGATGCGCGCGTCGGAGCCGAGCGCGCGGGCGAAAAGCACCTTCTGCTGGTTGCCACCGGAGAGCGACAGGATGTTGTTGTCGAGATCGGGCGTGCGGATGCCGATCTTCTGCTGCCACTCGCGCGCCAGCGCCTGCTCGCGTTCGGACGAGAGCAGGAGCCCCCGGCGGAGCGCAGCGAGCGAGCGGATGCCGATGTTCTCGGCGATCGACCAGAGCGGGAAGATGCCGTCGGTCTGGCGGTCGCCGGCGACGAGCGCCACCGGATCCGTGACCTCGATGCCGGGGCGGCGGCGTGTCGCCGCGCCGTAGATGTCGAGCAGCAGGCGGGTCTGGCCATGGC
>JAEWAD010000322.1 GCA_023391905.1 Pseudomonadota bacterium
GTGTTGGGGTGGGGGTGGTCTGTCCGCTCGCCGTCATCCGGGGCTTTTCTTAGCTTGGCTCCCGCTAGCCGAAGAACACGGCCATGGATCCCTGCTTTCGCAGGGATGACGGCGAGGGGGGAGGTTACGACGCGATTTCTCCGTAGAGATCGAGCCAGTTGGGGTTCGAACGTTCGACCAGCTCGATCTTCCAGCTCCGTTTCCAGAGCTTCATCTGCTTCTCACGGCGGATGGCTGATTCCATCGTGTCGTGGCCCTCGTAGTAGACCAAGGTTCTGATCCGGTAGCGGCTCGTGAAGCCGCCAAGGAAGCCTTCCCGGTGCTGCCATACCCGCTGCGGAAGATTGCTGGTCACGCCGATATAGAGCGTGCCATTGCGGGCGCTGGCCATGATGTAAACACACGGTTGCATGTATCTAGCGTTGCATGCCCGACCCTCGCCGTCATCCCTGCCAAAGCAGGGATCCATGTCGGTCGCGCGCTCAGCCGTTCCGATGAACCGACCCCCCACTGGCACGAAACCGCATCCCCCTCTATGACGGCACCATGCTGCCCGTCGACGACGTCCTCCCCGAACTCCGATCCGTGCTCGAAGGCCGGACCAGCGCCGTGCTGGTGGCGCCGCCCGGCGCCGGCAAGACCACGCGTGTGCCTCTGGCGCTGCTCGACGCGCCGTGGCGGGGCGATCAACGCATCCTGATGCTGGAGCCGCGCCGGCTGGCGGCCCGTGCCGCCGCCCGCCGCATGGCCGAGACGCTCGGCGAGGAGGTCGGCCAGACCGTCGGCTATCGCGTCCGCCTGGAGAAGAAGGTTTCGGCGAGAACGCGGATCGAGATCGTCACCGAGGGCGTGTTCACCCGCATGATCCTCGACGATCCCTCGCTCGACGGTGTCGCGGCGGTGATCTTCGACGAGTTCCACGAGCGCAGCCTCGACGGCGATCTCGGGCTCGCGCTGGCGCTCGACGCGCAAGCCGGCCTGCGCGAGGATCTGCGCATCCTCGTCATGTCGGCGACGATCGATGGCGCCCGCGTCGCAAGGCTGCTGGGCGATGCGCCGGTGGTCGAGAGCCTCGGGCGCATGTTCCCGGTCGAGACCCGGCATGGCGGCCGCGATCCCGCCCGCCGCATCGAGGACGACGTCGCCGACGCGGTCCGTCGCGCGCTCGCGGCGGATACCGGCAGCCTGCTCGTCTTCCTGCCGGGGCAGGCGGAGATCCGCCGCGTCGCCGAGCGGCTGGAGGGGCGGGTCGGCGACGGCGTCGAGATCGCGCCGCTCTATGGCGCGCTCGATTTTTCCGCGCAGGATCGCGCGATCCGCCCGGCCTTGCCGGGCAAGCGCAAGGTGGTGCTCGCGACGTCGATCGCCGAGACCTCGCTGACCATCGAGGGCGTGCGCGTCGTCATCGATTCCGGCCTCGCCCGCGCGCCGGTCTACGAGCCGGCGACCGGGCTGACGCGGCTGGAGACGCGCCGTGTGTCGCGTGCCTCGGCCGACCAGCGGCGCGGCCGCGCCGGCCGCACGGAACCCGGCGTCTGCTACCGGCTCTGGGAGGAGGGCCAGACGGCGGCGCTCGCCCCGTTCGATCGGCCGGAGATGTTGGAAGCCGACCTCGCGCCGCTCGTCCTTGATCTCGCCAGCTGGGGCGTCGCCGATCCCGCGCAGCTCGCCTTCCTCGATCCGCCGCCGAAGCCGGCCTGGGAAGAGGCCGTCGCGCTGCTCACCCGGCTCGATGCGCTCGATGCCGATCGGCGCCTGACCAAGGAGGGCGAGGGGCTGGCCCGTCTCGCCGTCAGCCCGCGCCTCGGCCATATGCTGCGCAAGGGCGCGGCGCTCGGTCATGGCCGCCTTGCCGGCGCCATCGCCGCGCTCCTCTCCGAGACCGGTCTCGGCGGCAACGACGCGGATCTCCGCGAGCGGCTGCGGCGGCTGTTTTCCGCCCGCGATCCGCGGAGCCGGGATTCGCTCGCGCTCGCCATGCGCTGGGCCCGCGAGGCCGGGGCGAGGGGCGAGGACGGCCGCGCCGAGATCGAGGAGGCCGGGCTCCTGACCGCCTTCGCCTTCCCGGACCGCATCGCCATGGCGCGCGGTGCGCCCGGCGCCTTCGTGATGGCGAATGGACGTGGCGGCATTCTCGATCCGGCCGACGCGCTGTCGCGTGAACCCTTCCTCGCGGTGGCGAGCCTGCAGGGCGCGGCCGAGAACGCCCGCATCCTGGCCGCCGCGCCGATTTCTCGCGACGAGATCGAGGCCAATTTCGCCGTGCAGATCGTTGAGGAGGAGGGCGTCGCCTTCGATCCGCAGACCGGTTCTGTCCGTGGCCGCATCGTGCGTCGCCTCGGCCGGCTGGTCCTGGCGGATCGCGCCAGCAGCAAGGTCTCGGACGCGGCGGTACAGGCGGCGCTGCTTTCGGAAATCCGCCGGCGCGGCGTGGCCGACCTGCCGTGGGAAAAATCGGCGGAACAGTTCCGCGCCCGCGTCGCCTTCCTGCATGCTCGTTTGGGCGGCGACTGGCCGGACGTTTCCGACGCGGCGCTGGCCGAAAGCCTCGACGACTGGCTCGGGCCGTATCTCACCGGAAAGCGCCGGCTCGATGCGATCACGCCGGGCGTGCTGCACGAGGGGCTGGCAAGCCTGGTGCCGTGGGACAAGCGGGCGGCGATGGATCGCCTCGCGCCGACCCACTTTGACGCGCCGTCCGGATCGCGCGTGCCGATCGACTATTCGGACCCGAACGGGCCCGTGCTGGAGATCCGGGTGCAGGAACTGTTCGGGCTCGATCGCCACCCCTCGGTCGGCGACGGCGGCGTGCCGCTGACGGTGACGCTATTGTCGCCGGCGCACCGGCCGATCCAGATCACCAAGGATCTGCCCGGCTTCTGGCGCGGCTCGTGGCGGGACGTCCGCTCCGACATGCGCGGTCGCTATCCGAAGCATGTCTGGCCCGACGATCCGCTCGTCGCCCAGGCGACGGCGCGGGCCAAGCCGCGCGGCACGTGATCGGTCGTCGACTCGGAATTGCCATTCTGTGGCGGCAAGGTCGGTCGATGCCGAATCACCCCGATCGTCGCGGAAAGGAACGACCATGAAGATTGATCCCGTCGCCATCGATGCGGCCGTGACCAAGGATGCGCTTCTGGTGAGCCTTGCCGACGGTCGCGAGCTCGCGACCCCGATCGAGTGGTTCCCGCGCCTCGTCGGCGCGACGCGGGCCGAGCGCGAGAACTGGCAGATCACCGGCCGTGGCGAAGCGCTGCACTGGCCCGATCTCGGTGAGGACATCGCCGTTGCGAGCCTGCTCCGGATCAGCTGAGTTTTAGGCGCCTACCCGCCTCAGGCCGAGGTCTCGGCTTCCCAGCGGCGCTGCATCTCGGCCGGTGTCACTTCCTCGATCTTCTGCGACAGCGTCCAGCGATGGCCGTAGGGGTCGAGAATCTGGGCGATGCGCTCGCCAAAGCTCTGGTCGGCGGCGGCGCGCAGCAGCGTCGCGCCGGCCGCCAGCGCCCGCTCCACCATCGCGTCGGTCGAGCTGGTGTCGAGGTGGAACGTCACCGGCGAGCCGCCGATCGTGTCAGGGCTGACGGCGCCGAAATCGGGATATTCGTCGGCGATCATCATCAGCGTTTCGCCGAAGCGCAACTCGGCATGGCCAACCCTGCCGTCCGAAGGATCCGTCATGCGGAAGATCTCCTCGGCGCCGAAGGCAGCCTTGTAGAAATCGATCGCCTCGGCAGCGTTCCTGGCGATGAAATGGGGGCTGACCCGAAGTGTCGTCGGTTCCACGGCCTCTCTCCCTGTCGTCTCCCTTGCACCCCGTCCGAGATTAAGTTACGTTCCGTAACGTAATGAGTCAAGCAAGTCCTCCCAGACGAAAGCCCGGCCGGCCGCCCAGCGTCGAAGCCCGCGAGCGCGCGCTGCGCGCGGCGCATGAGATCCTGATGGCGGAAGGCTTCGGGCGGCTGTCGATCGAGGCGGTCGCGGCGCGCTCCGGCGTCGGCAAGCCGACGCTCTACCGAAACTGGGCCAATGCGCAGGAACTGGCGCTCGCCGCCCTGATCGCCAATCCGCTGCCCGAGGTCGAGGCGCAGGAAGAAGCGACGGCGACGGCCCGGGCGCGGCTTCTCGCGCAGATGCGCGGCCTCGTCACCGCCTTCGCTTCGACGCGCGGGCGCCAGGT
>JAEWAD010000361.1 GCA_023391905.1 Pseudomonadota bacterium
CAAAATCGCATCCTGCGGCCGCAGAACGCCGCGGGCAGGCCATTACGGACCTGCCGGCGGATGAAAAGTCCTAGAACTTGCCGGTCAGGTAAGACGGGTTGGTGAGCCCGTAGCGCGCCATGATCTCCTTGTCCTCGCCGCGCGCCTTGATGGCGTCGATGGCGTCGTCGAAGGCCTTGATCAGGTTCTCGGTGCCGTTCTTCGAATAGACGTAGTAGTTGGCCGGGAGCGTCTCGCTGCCGAGATATTCGGGCGCGAGATATTCCACGACCTTGAAGTCGTAGTCCGGGTTCTGCTGCGCCGCGTAGTCGAAGGTGTAGCCCCACCACACCGCCGCATCGAGACGGCCGGCCTTCAGGTCCATCAGCATCGGATCGGCGGAGTCGTACTTGCGGATCTCGGAAACGCCGTAGCGCTTCTGCAGCTCCTGCGCCTCGATCTCCTGGGCCGAACCGCGCACGGTGCCGATCACCTTGTCCTTCAGGCCCTGGACGTTCTCGACGCCATCCTGCGAGCGGGTCAGCAGCACGTCGATGCCGTACCAGAACGGCTTGGTGCCATAGGCCATGACCTTCTGGCGCTCTTCGGTCCGGTAGAGGCCGGAGATGACGTCGATGCGGCCGGAATCGAGCGCCGGCGCCAGCGCCGAATGGACGAGCACGACCGGATCGACCTCGACACCGATCTCCTTGGCGACGGCCTTGGTGAAGTCGGCGGCGATGCCCTTCCATTCGCCGGTGCCGATATCGATCCAGGTCTCGGGCGGAATGCTGAAGGTGCCGACGCGGATGAAGCCGCGCTTCTTGATGTCGGCGAGAAGGTCGGTGCCGGCGTCCTGGGCGAAGGCCGGCCGCGTCACCAGCGGCGCGCCCATCGCCAGGGTACCGGCCGTCGTCAGAAAGCCACGCCGTGTGAACTTGCTCATGATGTTCCCCGTAATGTCTGGATGGTAGGAATGTCGGTCTGGAAGGAAGCGACCCGCTCTGCAGCGGGCCGGATCGCTGTCGGACCGGCTCCGACGCCATGGAGGCGTTTCTCGCCGATCCGGCAGGGCATTCGTCGCGACGCCGGCGGCGCCGTCAGCGGGCCCGGTTCAGAGCACGCCGTACTTGGCGTAGACCTCGCCCAGCAGCAGCCCGTTCTCGAGTTCCTCGCGGGTCTTGTTCTCGCTGGTGACCTTCTTCAGCGCCGCCTCGATGACCTGCGGCGCGATCTTCTGCGGCACCACGACGACGCCATCGACGTCACCGAAGATCAGGTCGCCGGAGGCGACGGAGACGCCGGCGCACTCGATCGGCAAGTCGCGTGCCATCATCTTGCCGCGACCGCGCGAGTCGAGCGGACCGATGCCGCCGTGGAAGACCGGGAATTCGAGGTTGCGGATGTGGCGCACGTCGCGGACGAGACCGTCGGTGACGCAGCCGACGGCGCCGCGCTTGCGCGAGGCGGTGGTCAGCAGCTCGCCCCAGGGCGCGATCCGCGTCGTCGGGCCATCACAGCCCAGCACCGCGATGTCGTTCGGCTTCAGATCGTCGATCAGCGCGATCTCGACCTCGTAGGGGTTCTCGTCCTCGCGCACCGAATAGGTGTTCATGAACAGGCCGGTGCGGGCGTAGCCGATCATCGTCAGGCTGTCGTCGAGCGGCCGCACGAAGGGCAGCATCGCCTGATGCGTCAGGCCGAAATCATCGAGGACATCGGACAGGACGGCCGAGTACAGGACCTTCTTCAGGGCATCCAAATCGAACTGGGCAGCGGACAACAAGCTTCTCCAACCTTGGTGTTAAACGTTTAACAAAACCGTAGAAGCGTTTTTTGCGGCCGTCAATAGAGCTTCGAATGCAAACGTGAGACGCCCGCCGGGCCCTCCCCTTCCGAGGCGTAAGCCAACGCGCCACGCCCCCAGCCCCCAGATCCCCTCGTCACGCTCGACCCGCCGACGCGCGCGCCAAGGCGAGCCCTGGCCAGGCATGCGACCATGGAACCGATCGCCTCCGACTGCTTTGTGCTGGACAAGTCGGTTCAATGGGCCCAGATCAAGGGCCTCCCTTTCCCCGCCGAGGTCCCCTCCCCGATGGATTTCGTTGCTGCCGAACTCGTTGCGCTGGCGACCGTCGTGCTCATCGACCTGGTGCTGGCGGGCGACAATGCCATCGTCGTCGGCATGGCGGCGGCCGGCCTGCCGAAGGACATCCGCAGCAAGGCGATCCTGGTCGGCATCGGCGCGGCGGCCGTACTGCGCATCATCTTCGCCTTCTTCGCCACCAAGCTGCTCACCATCATCGGCCTGACGCTCGCCGGCGGCATCCTGCTGCTCTGGGTCTGCTGGAAGCTCTGGCGCGAGATCCGCACCGATCACGAGGCCGAGGCGGAGGCCGCCGCCGAGGCGCTCGAAAACGCCGGCCAGACCGGCGGCAAGACGTTCAAGCAGGCGATCATCCAGATCATCATCGCCGACGTCTCGATGTCGCTCGACAACGTGCTCGCCGTGGCCGGCACGGCGCGCGAGCACACCTGGGTGCTGATCGTCGGCCTGGTGCTCTCCGTCGCCCTGATGGGCGTCGCCGCCAATGTCGTCGCCCGCATTCTGAAGCGGATGCCCTGGATCGCCTATGTCGGCCTCGCCGTCATCGCCTATGTCGCCTTCAAGATGATCTGGGACGGCGGCCTCGAAGTGTTCCACTTCGCCGCCGTGGCGGCCAAGAGTTGAGCGCCGCGGCGCGCCGCATCGCTCCCCGCGCGCTCGCCGCCCTTCTCCTTGCCGCCCTTCTTTGGGGCGTCGCCGAGGCGATCTACTTCTTCGTCGTCGCCGATGTCCTGCTGACCTTCATCGCGGTCGCCTATGGGTGGCGCGCCGGCCTTTCTGCCGGCCTCGCCGCCGCGCTCGGCGCGGCCTGCGGCGGCGTTCTGATGGCGCGGCTGGCCGCGACCGATCCGGACCAGGCGATGGCGCTGCTGCGCAGCGTGCCCTTCGTCTCGGAGGCGATGATCGGCAAGGGTTTGGCCGGCATGGCCGGAGGCGACTGGCCGCTCGCCATGCTCCGGGGCTCGCTCACCGGCATACCCTACAAGGTCTTTGCGGTCGGCGCCGGTCGCGAGAGCATCGACGCGCTCGCCTTCGCCGCCGTTTCGGTCCCGGTTCGCCTGTTCCGGTTCGTCATCGCTACCAGCTTGGTGGCCGGGCTCAGCGCATGGCTGCGGCCGCGCCTTTCCTTGCGCGGCCGCATGATGCTGATGGCGACCTTCTGGCTCGTCTTCTACGGCGAGTTCTGGCTGCGCTGGTCGGGTGGCCCCTAGGCCGCGAGCGCTTTCTCCGAATAGGAGCGCGGATAGACGCCGCGCGCCTGCAGCACGGGCACGATGGTGTCGACGAACCGCTCCAGATCGTCCGGTAGATAGCTCCCCGAGATCGTGAAGCCGTCGACCGCGCCCTTCTGCCACCAGTCGACGATGAAATCGGCGATCGACTGCGGCGTGCCGATCACCTCCGGCTCGTTCTCGGCCCGAACGAAACCACGCAGCGACTGGCCGCCGGCCAGCGCCCGGCTGCGCTTGGCATGGACCACGCCGAGCGGGATCACGCTTTGCGGCGCGGCGAGGAAATCATCCGCGTCGAGCCGCTTGTCGGGATCGACACCGTCCTTCAGCCCCAGCAGCGACGCCGCCCGCGCGAGGTCCGCCTCGGTGACGGGCGTCCTCTCGTGCAGGTCACGCAGATAGGCGGCCACCTCGGCCTCGCTCGACAGGATGACGGGCGAGATCGCCGGCAGCACCCTTGGCAGCGAAGTAGACGGCCGCCCCTGCGCCGAAGCCGCGTCGCGCAGCTCGTTGCGGAAGGCGACGCTGCCCTCGAACGATCCGAGCGGCGCATAGATAGTGTCGGCGAAGCGGGCGGCGAGATCGATGCCACTGCTGGAGCCGCCGGCCTGCACCAGGCGCGGCCGTCCCCACGGCGCGGCCGGCAGGTTCAAGGGACCGGCGACGCTGAAATGCTTGCCCTTGTGGTTGATGGCGCGGACCGTGCCGTAGCTGCCATCCTCCCGGCCCCAGGGAAACTGCCAGCTTTCCCAGAGCTTCAGCACGACATCGACGAACTCCTCGGCCCGCTCGTAGCGCGCCTGGCGGTCGGGCAATCCGAAATCGTTGAAGTTGCCGGCGATCGCGGGGTGCCAGCTGGTGACGATGTTCCAAGAGATGCGGCCCTGGGTCAAAAGGTTCAGGCTCTGGATCTGCCGCGCGAGCGTATAGGGATCGCTGTAGGTGGTGCTCGCCGTGACAACGCCGCCGATGTCGGGCACCTGCCCCAGCACCGCCGCCAGCAGCACATAGGGATCGAAGGTCTGCTCCGGCCGCGTGTTGGCATCGATCACCAGCTGCGGGCGATCGGACAGGAAGATATTGGAAAAGACGCCGCGATGCGCCACCCGCGCCACATGCAGATAGTGGTCGAGCTCGAAGATGCGGGCGAGTGGCTTGCCGGGGCGCGGCCAGCTGTCGTCGGCCGAGCCGGAGGAATTGACCCAGGCGTTGAATTCGAGCGGATGCGACGGACGGGTCATGCGAAGGCCTCTATGAGACGGCCGGACGGGGCGCGCGCCGGCTGCGCGAGCACCTCCGGACCGGGCTGGATGGAAAGGAGGTCATCCTCGGCCGGGCGGACGGTGACGAAGCCCTGCTCGTGGCTGACCGCGATCGGGAAATCGAAGACGCGGCTCAGCGTCTGGCTGGTGAAGGCGTTGGCGGGCGTCCCGTCCGCGACCAGCCGGCCATCGGCGATCATCAGGCTGCGGTCGCAATAGCGCGCGGCATGGTTCAGATCATGCACGGCCATCAGCGCGATGCCGCCCTCGCGCGTAAAGGCGCGCACCAGCCGCATGGTTTCGACCTGGTAGCGCAGGTCGAGCGCGCTGGTCGGCTCGTCGAGCAGCAGGATCTTCGTCTCCTGCGCCAGCGCGCGGGCGATCAGCACGCGCTGCATCTGCCCGCCCGACAGCTCGTTGACATGGCGATCCGCGAGCTCGATCAGGCCGAGCTTCTCGAGGCTGCGCAGCGCGGCGCGATGATCCTCCTTCGCATAGCGCACGCCGGCATAGGGGCTTCGCCCGAGCAGCACGGCGTCATAGACGCGGAGGTCGAACGGAACGGGCGAGGATTGCGGCACATAGGCGATGCGCTTGGCGCGCTCGACCCGGGGCAGCGCCAACAGGTTCTCGTCGCCGAAATGCACGGTGCCGGCCGAGACGGGCGCGAGGCCGAGCAGCGCCTTGGTGAGGGTCGACTTGCCCGAGCCGTTCGGCCCCAAAAGGGCGCAGAACTCGCCCGGCCGCAGGGTGAAGGAGATCGAATGGAGGACCTGCCGCTTGCGGTAGTGCAGGTCGAGATTCCTGATTTCAAGGCTCACAGCGCGTTCCTCTTTCGCAGGATCAGGTAGATGAACAGCGGCGCGCCAACGAGCGCGACGACGATGCCGACCGGGATCACGCGCGGCGGCAGGACCATGCGGCCGAGCGTATCGGCGAACAGCAGCAGGAAGCCGCCCGACACCATCGAGAACGGGAACAGGTAGCGGTGGTCGGAACCGACGATCAGCCGCGCGATATGCGGCCCGACCAGGCCGACGAAGCCGACCACGCCGATGAAGCTGACGACGAGGCTGGACGAGGTCACCGCCAGGAAGATCAGCGTGACGCGCAACACGCCGACATTGACGCCGAGGCTGCGGGCGGTGTCGTCGCCGGCGAAGGCGAGGCTGTTCACGGCGCCGGCGCGCAGCACGAAGACGGGCGTCACCGCCAGCGCGGTCGCCAGCAGCACGCCGACATGCGACCAGCGCGCCTCGTTGACGGAGCCGAAGGTCCAGCGCGCGATCGCGGCGATCGCCTCGTCATTGGCGATGTATTGCAGGCCCGCCGTCAGCGCCGTGAAGATCGAGGTCAGCGCGGTGCCGAGCAGCACCAGCACGGTGATGTTCATGGACTTGGCCGAGGCGAGGCCGAGCACGACCAGCGAGCAGAGCAGCGAGAAGAAGATGGCGGAGAGCGAGATATAGGGGCCGACCGCCGTGCCGGAGCCCTGCGCCACCAGGATCGCCAGCGCCGCGCCGAAGGCGGCCGCCGGCGACAGGCCGAGCGTATAGGGGCTGACGAGCGGATTGCGCAGCAGTCCCTGCATCGCCGCGCCGGCGAGCGACAAGAGCGCGCCCGCGAGGATGGCCAGCAGCACGCGCGGCAGGCGGAGATGCAGCAGCACATTGGCGACGCGCTGGTCGTCGCGCGCCAGTTCGCCGCCGAAGACCGCGTGCTCCAGCGCGATGCCGAGATCGGAGAAGCCGTAGCTGGTCGTGCCCTTCAGCGTCGAATAGACCGCGAGCAGCCCGAGCAGCGCGACGGAGAGCGCGATCAGCAGCGTTGTCAGCTGG
>JAEWAD010000374.1 GCA_023391905.1 Pseudomonadota bacterium
CCTCTCCGGCGTCAAGCGCGACGGCGCGACCACCGGCATGGCGGTGATCACGGTCGACGACCACGCCGAGAACACCATCGTGCTGTCGCCGGGCGCCAATGCCCGCCTGGTGGCCGGCGATCTCGCGCCCGGCGCGATCGGCGCCGGTGACACGCTGCTGCTGCAGATGGAGACGCCGTTTGCCGAGAGCCTCAAGGCGGCGCGGCAGGCGAAGGCGGCCGGCGCCCGCGTCATTCTCTCGATCGCGCCGTTCCTGCCGGTCGAGCGCGCCGCCTTCGCCGATGTCGACATCATCCTGGTGAACGAGACCGAGGCGGCGGATCTCGCCCGCCATCTCGGCCTGCTGCCGGGTTCGGACGGCGCCGCGACGGTGACCAAGCTCGCCGCCGAGCTGGATCGGACCGTGATCGCCACGCTGGGGCCGGACGGCGCGGTCGCCGCCACCGGGACCGAGACGATCAGCGTGCCGGCGCTGAAGGTGGTGCCGGTCGACACGACGGGCGCCGGCGACACGTTCTGCGGCGTGCTGGCGGCCTTGCTCGACGAGGGCGCCGACCTCGCCACCGCGATGCGGCGGGCGTCCGTCGCCGGTTCGCTCGCCTGCGCCAAGGCCGGCGCACAACCCAGTTTCCCGCTGCGGGAAGCGATCGAATTGTCGCTGGCGGGCAACCCCGCTTTTCCGTGACAGCACCCGAGCGCTACTATATAGGACAGCCCAAGTAGTCCATCACTGGTGAATTTCGTATTCACCTGGAAAGCCAGTTGGGGCTGCATCCGACGGCGCGCAGCGGCGCGGCCTGCCGGGTGAAGCCAGTCGCCTTTACCCTTGTTGTCGAGATCTCCGATGAGCGTCACCACCGCTGCCCCGCCCCGCACTCTTCGCCTGAACGCGACCGACAATGTCCGCGTCGCCATCGACACGATCATGCCCGGATCGGTCGTGGAGGGCGTCACCGCGACCCAGCGCGTCCCGAAGGGGCACAAGCTCGCCGTCGTCGGCATTCCCGAGGGCGGTCCCGTGCTGAAGTTCGGCCAGATCATCGGCTTCGCCAAGGCGCCGATCGCGCCGGGCGAATGGGTGCATGAGCACAATTGCGGCATGCACGACTTCGACCGCGACTACCAGTTCGCCGAGGGCGCGCATGACGACGGCCTGCTGCCGCTCGCCGAGCGCCGCCATTTCGACGGCTTCCACCGCCCGAACGGCAAGGTCGGCACGCGCAACTACATCGGCATCCTGACCAGCGTGAACTGCTCGGCGACGGTCGCCCGCTACATCGCCGACGCCTTCAACCGCACGGACATCCTGAAGGACTATCCGAATGTCGACGGCGTCGTCGCCTTCGTGCATGGCCAGGGCTGTGGCATGGGCGGTTCCGGCGAGGGCTACGATACGCTGGAGCGCACGCAGTGGGGCTATGCCTCGCATCCGAACCTCGCCGGCGTGCTCGTCGTCGGCCTCGGCTGCGAAGTGTTCCAGATCCCGCGCCTGATGAAGCAGTACAATCTCGTCGAGCATGACGGCTTCCGGACGATGACGATCCAGGAGACCGGCGGCACCAAGAAGACGATCGAAACCGGCATCGCCGTGATCAAGGACATGCTGCCGGCCGCCAACGCCTACCGCCGCCAGCCGACCCCGGTCTCGGAGATCATGGTCGGCCTGCAGTGCGGCGGCTCGGACGGCTATTCCGGCATCACCGCCAACCCGGCGCTCGGCCATGCCTCCGACATCCTCGTCCGCCATGGCGGCACGACCATCCTGTCGGAGACGCCGGAGATCTACGGCGCCGAGCACCTGCTCACCCGCCGCGCCGCCAACCGCGAGGTCGGCGAGAAGCTGGTCGACCTGATCAAGTGGTGGGAAGACTACACCGAGCGCAACAAGGGCGAGATGAACAACACCCCGTCGCCCGGCAACAAGCTCGGCGGCCTGACGACGATCCTCGAGAAGTCGCTCGGCGCCGCCGCCAAGGGCGGCACCTCGACGCTGCGCGGCGTCTACAAGTACGCCGAGCCGGTCGACACGCATGGCTTCGTCTACATGGACAGCCCCGGCTATGACCCGGCCGCCGTCACCGGCCAGATCGCGTCCGGCGCCAACATGATCGTGTTCACGACCGGCCGCGGCTCGGCCGCCGGCTACAAGCCGACGCCGTCGATCAAACTCGCCACCAATTCCGACGTCTACACCCGCATGATCGACGACATGGACATCAATTGCGGTGACGTCCTCGACGGCGTGTCGATCGAGGAGAAGGGCCAGGAGATCTTTGACGAGATCATCGCGGTCGCTTCCGGCAAGCACTCGAAGTCGGAAGACCTCGGCTATGGCGACGCCGAGTTCGTGCCGTGGCAGATCGGCGCCGTGATGTGAGGCCAGGCCTCACGGCCTGACGCATTTCGGAAAGCCCCCGTCCAGCCGGACGGGGGCTTTTTTGTTGTGGGGGCAGGCGCCGCTTTCTCCCTCCCCCTTGTGGGGAGGGGCGGGGTGGGGGTGCGGCACCTCGGTGCCGGGAGGTGCCTTCGAACGGGGTTCTGCTTGCAGGGGGGCGGAGCCGGTACCCCCTCCCTAACCCTCCCCACAAGGGGGAAGGGATCCGGGCCGGGCTCACCCGCCCGTCGCGAAATCGACCAAGAGCTTCATGTTCAGGACGATGATCACGGCGGCGATGATGCCGGCGACGGCGGTGAGCCAGCGCGGAGCGGTGAACGCGCCCATCTTGCGGCGTTCGGCCGTGAACATCACCAGCGGCAGCACGGCGAAGGGCAGCTGCAGGCTGAGGATCACCTGCGACAGGATCAGGAGCTGGCCGGCGCCGCTCTCGCCATAGACGATGGTGACGACCGCCGCCGGCACGATGGCGATGCCGCGCGTGATCAGGCGCCGCAGCCAGGGTGCCAGGCGGATGTTGAGGAAGCCCTCCATGACGATCTGGCCGGCCATGGTGGCGGTCACCGTCGAGTTCAGCCCGCAGCAGAGCAACGCGACGGCGAAGAGCGTCGGGGCCAGGGCCGAGCCGAGCAGCGGGTGCAGCAGCGCATGCGCCTTGTCGAGCTCGACCACTTCCGTCGAGCCCTTGGCGTGGAAGGCGGAAGCCGCCAGCACCAGGATCGAGGCGTTGATCATCAGCGCGAACACCAGTGCCAGCGTCGAGTCGATGGTCGCGAAGCGGATCGCCTGCCGCTTGCCTTCCGCGTCGGCGTGGTAGGCGCGCGTCTGCACGATGCCGGAATGGAGGTAGAGATTGTGCGGCATGACGGTGGCGCCGATGATGCCGAGGGCGAGGTAGAGCATGTCCGGGTTGCGGACGATCTCCGTGCTCGGCAGGAAGCCGCGGATCAGGTCGCCCCATTGCGGGCTCGCCATGATGATCTGCACCAGGAACGACATCGCGATGACGCCGAGCAGCGTGATCACCAGCGCCTCGACCCAGCGGAAGCCCTTGGTCTGCAGATAGAGCACCAGGAAGACGTCGAGCGCGGTGATGACGACGCCGATCTCGAGCGGGATGCCGAACAGCAGGTTGAGGCCGATCGCCGTGCCGATCACCTCGGCCAGGTCGGTGGCGCAGATGGCGACCTCCGCCAGCAGCCAGAGCAGGGCGGCGACCGGGGCCGGATAGGCGTCGCGGCATGCCTGCGCCAGGTCGCGCCCGGTGGCGATCGCAAGCCGCGAGGCGAGCGCCTGCAGGATCATCGCCATCAGGCTGGAGAGCAGGACGACGAAGAGCAGCGTGTAGCCGAAGCGCGAGCCGCCGGCGATCGAGGTCGCCCAGTTGCCGGGGTCCATGTAGCCGACGGCGACCAGATAGCCGGGGCCGAGGAAGGCGGCGAACTTGCGCCAGTTCGGTCCGATTTCGGCGACGGGGATCGAGCCGTGCACCTCTTCGAGCGACGGATTGCCCCGGGCGCGGCGCCAGCCGCCGCCTTCGCCCGTCTCCTGATCGACCGTATGCACGGCGTGAAATCCAGAATGAGAATGCGAATGACTTGCAGTAGAGGCGGCGCCGGCGCGGCCGTCAAGCGAAAACCTCGAGCGATGCCGGGGCAGGCGCCAGATCCGATCGTGTCACAAAACGGCGGTCATCTCATTCGGAGGGTGACGAACGCGTCTATTCGCGGCAGCCTGAGCGGGTTGTAACGCGGTGGCCGGGTCGCGGACGAGAGCGCAACCCGGCGCGGCGCTCGCGGGTTTCATGATTCCGGGATGTGGGGATGCGCCGGGCCGGCGCATCCGATGGCAGGAAGAGGCAGGACAATGCGCACACGCAGGCTCGGCAGCAGCGATCTCGAAGTGTCGGTGATCGGGCTCGGCACCAACAATTTCGGCGGGCGGATCGATCGCGAGCAGTCGCGACTGGTGATCGACGCCGCCCTCGACCACGGCATCACCTTCTTCGACACGGCCGACATCTACGCCGAGACCCGTTCGGAGAGCATCATCGGCGAGGTGCTCGGCGACCGTCGCGACCAGGTCGTGCTGGCGACCAAATTCGGCAAGCCGATCGGCGGCTCGACGGAAAAGCGGCGCGGCTCGCGCGACTATATCGAGCGCGCGGTCGAGGCGAGCCTGGTTCGGCTCCGGACCGACCGCATCGATCTCTACCAGCAGCACGAGCCCGATCCCGACACGCCGATCGAGGAGACGCTGGGCGCGCTCGAGGACCTCGTGGCATCGGGCAAGATCCGCTACTACGGCGCCTCCAATTTCTCGGCGCTGCAGCTTCGCGAGGCGCAGGACGCGGCGCGCAGGGCCGGTTATCACGGCTTCGTTTCCAGCCAGGAGGAATACAGCCTCGTCGCTCGCGCGATCGAGAAGGAGCTGCTGCCGGTGGTGCGCGCCGAGAAGATGGCGCTGATCCCGTTCTTCCCGCTGGCGAGCGGCCTGCTGACCGGCAAATATCGCGGCGGCGCGCGGCCCCAGGGCAGCCGGTTCGGCGCCTGGTCGGCGATGGGCGACCGCTATCTGACCGAGGAGAACCTCCTGCTGGTCGAGAAGTTCGAGGCGTTCGCGGCCGCCTGGGGCCACAGCGTGCTGGAGCTCGCCTTCGCCTGGCTGCTGGCGCAGGATTCCGTGCCCTCGGTGATTGCCGGCGCGACCCGCCCGGAACAGGTCGCCGCCAACGCGGCCGCCGCGAACTGGCATCTGACGGCGGCCGACCTCGCTGCCTTCGACGCGCTCGCGGCCTGACGCTTTCCCGCGACGGGGCGGCATGCGATCCTCGCTTCGCGCGGAGGAGGGTCCCATGTCGCTCGAAACCTACGCGGCCTTCGTGGCCGCCTGCGTCGTGCTCGCCATCATACCGGGGCCGACGGTCACGCTGATCATCGCCAACAGCCTGCGGCACGGCGCGCGGGCCGGGCTGCTCAACGTCGTCGGCACCCAGCTCGGCCTCGCCGTGATGGTGACGATCGCGGCGGTCGGGCTCACCTCGCTGATCGCCGCCGCCGGCCACTGGTTCGACTGGCTGCGCCTCGCCGGCGCCGCCTATCTCGTCTGGCTCGGCTGGAAGATGCTGCGCGCCGAGGGGATCGAGGCCGTCGGCGGGGCGCCGGCGCCGCCGCGCGGCGGCTTCCTGCTGCAGGGCATGATCGTGTCGATGAGCAATCCGAAGATCCTGCTCTTCTTCGGCGCCTTCTTCCCGCAGTTCATCGATCCCGACCGCAACAAGCTCGCGCAGATCGCCATCATGGGGGTGACGACGCTCGCGGTCGCCTGCATCAACGATACGGTATTCGCCGTGCTGGCCAGCCGGGCCGGCCGGTGGCTGACCGAGGCGCGGTCC
>JAEWAD010000393.1 GCA_023391905.1 Pseudomonadota bacterium
GTGCAGCGCCGCGGCCGAAAGCATCGCCGGGGTCACGGCGATGCGGGACTCAGAGAGCTTTCCTGACGACACCTTAACGTCACATCGTCGGGAAGTTGAAGACCGCGCCGGACTTGATTCCATCCGGCCAGCGCGTCGTCACCGTCTTCAGGCGGGTATAGAAGTGGACGCCCTCCGGCCCGTAGATGGCGTGGTCGCCGAACACCGAGCGCTTCCAGCCGCCGAAGGAATGATAGGCGACGGGGACCGGGATCGGCACGTTGATGCCGACCATGCCCGCCTCGACCTTGTCGGCGAAGGAGCGAGCGGCGTCGCCGTCGCGGGTGAAGATCGCGGTGCCATTGCCGAATTCATGGGCATTGATCAGCTCGAGTGCCTCGGAATAGGAACCGGCCCGCAGGACCGCGAGCACGGGACCGAAGATCTCCTCGCGGTAGATCGTCATGTCCTTCTTCACATGATCAAAAAGCGTGCCACCGATGAAGTAGCCGTTCTCGTAGCCCTGCAGCTTGAAGCCACGGCCGTCGACGACGAGCTTCGCGCCCTCGGCGACGCCCTTGTCGATATAGCCGAGCACCTTGTCCATGTGCTGCTTGGTGACGAGCGGGCCCATCTCGGCGTCGCGGTCCGTCGCCGGGCCGATCTTCAGCGCGCGCACGCGCGGCGCCAGCGTCTCGACCAGCGCGTCGGCGGTCTTCTGGCCGACCGGCACGGCGACCGAGACCGCCATGCAGCGCTCGCCGGCCGAACCGTAGCCGGCGCCCATCAGCGCGTCGGCGACCTTGTCCATGTCGGCGTCGGGCATCACCACCATGTGGTTCTTGGCGCCGCCCAGCGCCTGCACCCGCTTCCCGGCCTTGGTGCCGGTGGCGTAGACATATTCGGCGATCGGCGTCGAGCCGACGAAGGACACCGCCTTGATGTCGGGATGATGCAGGATCGCGTCGACGACTTCCTTGTCGCCATGCACGACGTTGAGCACGCCCGGCGGCAGGCCCGCCTCGTGGAGCAGCTCGGCCACCACCATGGCGGCGCCGGGATCGCGCTCCGACGGCTTCAGGATGAAGGTGTTGCCGCAGGCGATCGCCACCGGATACATCCAGAGCGGCACCATGCAGGGGAAGTTGAACGGCGTGATGCCGGCGACGACGCCGAGCGCCTGGCGGTCGGAATAGGTGTCGATCGCCGGGCCGACATTCTTCGAATACTCGCCCTTCAGCAGATGCGGGATGCCGCAGGCGAACTCGACCACCTCGAGGCCGCGCTGCACCTCGCCGAGCGCATCGTCATGCGTCTTGCCGTGCTCGGCCGAGATGGCGCGGGCAATGCGGTCGGCGTTCTGCTCGAGCAGGTCCTTGAACTTGAACATGATCCGCGCGCGCTTCATCGGCGGCGTGTCGGCCCAGGCCGGGAACGCCGCCTTGGCCGAGGCGACGGCGGCATCGAGCTCCGCCGTCGTCGACAGCGGCAGCGTCGCCGCCGCCTCGCCGGTCGCCGGATTGTAGACGGGCTGGCTGCGCGTCGACGTCGAGGGCGACGGCTTGCCGTCGACCAGGTTGGTGATGGTGCTCAACGCAATCGTGTCCATGTCGTCCTCCCGAGCCCTCAGTCGATCTGCTTGAGCACGCTCGAAAGCGTCTCGACGATCTGATCGATGTGGGTCTCCTCGATGATCAGCGGCGGCGACAGCGCGATGATGTCGCCGGTGGTGCGGACCATCAGGTTGCTCTCATAGGCCTTCAGGAAGGCCTGGAACGCCCGCTTGGTTGGGCTGCCGGCGATCGGCTCCAGCTCGATCGCGCCGATCAGGCCAATATTGCGGATGTCGATGACGTGCGGCAGGCCCTTCAGGCTGTGCAGCGCATCCTCCCAGTACTGGCTGATGCTGGCGACGCGGGTCAGCAGGCCCTCTTCCTCGTAGACGTCGAGGGTGGCGAGCGCGGCGGCGCAGGCTACGGGATGCGCCGAGTAGGTGTAGCCGTGGAACAGCTCGATGGTGTTTTCCGGCGCGTTCATGAACGCATCATAGATCTTCTTCGAGGCGAACACCGCGCCCATCGGCACGACGCCGCTGGTCAGGCCCTTGGCGGTGGTCACGAGATCGGGAATGACGTCGAAATAATCGACCGCGAAGGGCGTGCCGAGACGGCCGAAGCCGGTGATGACCTCGTCGAAGATCAGCAGGATGTCGTGCTTGTCGCAGATCTCGCGCAGGCGCTTCAGATAGCCCTTGGGCGGGATCAGCACGCCGGTCGAACACGCCACCGGCTCGACGATCAGCGCCGCGATGTTGGAGGCGTCGTGCAGCGCGATGACCTTCTCGAGGTCGTCGGCGAACTCGACGCCATATTCCGGCTCGCCGCGGGTGAAGGCGTTGCGGGCGGGATCATGCGTGTGGCGGATGTGGTCGACGCCGGTCAGCATGGTGCCGAAGGTCTTGCGGTTGCCGGAAATGCCGCCGACCGAGATGCCGCCGAAGCCGACGCCGTGATAGCCGCGCTCGCGGCCGAGCAGGCGGAACTTGGTGCCGTTGCCCTTGGCGCGGTGATAGGCGAGCGCGATCTTCAGCGCGGTATCGACCGATTCCGAGCCGGAATTGGTGAAGAACACATGGTCGAGCGGCTTGGGCATCATGGCGGAGAGGCGCGCGGCCAGCTCGAACGCCTTCGGGTGGCCCATCTGGAAGGCCGGCGCATAGTCGAGCTCGGCGACCTGCTTCGACACCGCCTCCACGATCTTCGGGCGGCCGTGGCCGGCATTGACGCACCAGAGGCCGGCGGTGCCGTCGAGGATCTGGCGGCCGTCGGCCGAGGTGTAGTGCATGTCCTTGGCGCCGACCAGCATGCGCGGATTCTGCTTGAATTGCCGGTTCGCCGTGAACGGCATCCAGAAGGCTTCGAGGTTGTTCGGAATGGGCGCCGTGTTCATGATGCTGGATATCCCTCTACGGCCGATTTTCGAGCGCGGCCGGTCACTTTCTCGAACGTAGCCGTAGGGTCAATGCCGGTCAAACGGTTGCCGCCGTTAAGAACGTTCTATATCCTGAACACATGAACGCCTCCCATTTCGACATCGACGTCGGTGCCCGGCTGCGCGAATTGCGCATCCGCCACGGCCTGTCGCAGCGCGCGCTGGCGAAGCGCGCCGGCGTCTCCAACGCCACCGTGTCGATGGTCGAGGCGAACCGGATCAGCCCGTCCGTCTCGGGCCTGCGCCAGATCCTGTCCGGCATCCCCTACAGCCTGTCCGAGTTCTTCGCCGAGACGCATCCGCCGGCCGAGCAGGTGGTGTTCCGCGCGGCGGAGCTGAAGGAGATCGGCGGCGGCAAGATCTCCTATCGCCAGGTCGGCGCCAATCTCGAGGGCCGCTCGCTGCAGATGCTGCACGAGCGCTACAAGCCGGGCGCCGTCTCCGGCAAGGCGATGCTGTCGCACCAGGGCGAGGAAGCCGGCCTGATCATCCGCGGCCGCATGCTGCTCGAGGTCGACGGCGCGCGCTACGAACTCGGCCCCGGCGACGCCTATTTCTTCGACAGCCGCAAGCCGCACGCCTTCCGCAATGCCGGCGACGAGGATCTCGAACTCGTCTCCGCCTGCACGCCGCCGAGCTTCTAGCCGGCAGTGCGGCGCGAAGCCGTTGATATCGGAGCGGAATCGGCCGAAACTCGCGCCAAGGAGCGCCGACGGCACCGCCCGGTGACCGCGCGCAGGCCACGACGTGCCGGATGGACGGGCGCGCCGCGGGATCGAACGGGAAAGCCCGAACCGTCATGACACGCGCCGCCCTGACGCCTGCCAACACCGCCCGCGCGCGCCAGACCAAGAAGCGGACGCGGATCCAGGAAGAGAACGAGGAGCGCATCCTCGACGCCGCGCTGGAGATCTTCTCGAGCTACGGCTTCCGCGGCGCCACGGTCGACCAGATCGCCGAGCGCGCCGGCATGACCAAGCCGAACCTGCTCTATTATTTCCGCCGCAAGGACGACATCTACCTCGCCATCCTGCGGCGCACGCTGGAACTCTGGCTGCAGCCGCTGGAATCGCTCGGCGAGAGCGACGACCCGATCGCCGAGATCCGCGCCTATATCGACCGCAAGCTGGAGATGTCGCGCGACAACCCGAAGGCGTCGCGGCTCTACGCGATGGAGATCCTGCAAGGCGCGCCGATCATCGGCGCGGCGCTGGAGACGCGGCTGAAGACGCTGGTCGACGCCAAGGCCGAGGTCATCCGGCGCTGGATCGCCGAGGGCCGGCTCGCCCCGATCGACCCGCATCACCTGATCTTCCTGATCTGGGCGACGACGCAGCACTACGCCGATTTCGACGTCCAGGTCCGCGCCACGCTGGGCGAGGCGGCCGACGACAACCGCCATTTCGACACCGCGACGCGAACGCTGGAGGCGATCGTCCTGAACGGCCTGCTGCCCAAGCCCCGGTAGACGGCCGACAACGCGCCGGCCCACAACTCGTTGTTGGCAGCGCAGTGTATTCCGAACTCCCTATCGGCTAGGGGATGCCTTGCCGTCCATTCGGCTGGGAGACTGGTTCGATGCGCATGCCGCGGGCAATGGCGAGGCTTTTTGGAAGAACGGACGCGGCATCGCCGTCCGAGGCGAAGGCGCCCGCGCGCAGCGAAGCGACGAAACCGCTCGCGACCCTGTCGTTTTCCGCGCCGCGACGCCATTCGGGCAGGCTCCATTTCGGCTTGGCGACCGCCGATGGAGAAGACGAGATCTTCTTCGAGGTGCCGGCCGATTTTCACGCCCATCCGGACTGCATGGCGGCCTGCCTGGCCACGCTTTGCGGCACGCAGTATCGCGCGATCCATTTCGATTTCGCCGTCTCCGACCCGTGCAGCGCCGCCATCGCCAACCGGACCGGCGCGGTGGTGACGGCGCGGGGCGTCTGCTCGGCGCGGCAGCCCGGCCAGGCGATCGCCCTCAACTTCAGCGGCGGCTTCGACAGCCTGGCCGCTTTTCATCTCGCTCCCGGCCTGCTGACGACGGTGGCCGTCGATTTCGGCAGAAACTTCGAGCGCGAGCGCGCCTTCTTCGAGACGCTGAACCCCGATCTCATCTGCGCCACGGACTTCCGGGAAAAGCGCTACGATCGCAACGACTGGCTATTCATGGGCGCCGTCTCGCTGCTGTTCGCCGACTATCTCGACCTCGCGGCGATCTCGTTCGGGACCATCTTCGAAGCCACGGTGCACAACTACCGTCTGGCTCCGGCCACGGCATCGCGGAACGCCCTGATCGAGAGCATCGGGCTCCACGACGCCACTTTCACGCGGGGCCTCACCGAGTTCGGAACCGCGATGGTGATCGACGCCTACGCGGCGGACCAGATCGACCGCTCGATCGTATCGCTCGCCGACCCGGGCAGCGAGAAGAGCCTGCGCAAGCGGCTGCTCATCGATGCGGCGCGTCATCGCGGCGGCAGCGCCGCGCCGGATTTCGACCGCTACGTCTATCCGACGCGCATGTCCAAGTATGGCCAGTCCTACGCCATCGACTTCCTCGGCCTCGTCTTCGCCAGGCTGTATGGCCGGGAGGTCGTAAGCCGCTGGGTCGATGGCCTGCCGGCGGACCTCGACGCCCAGCTCGCCGAGATCGACGTCGACTGGGTGTTCCGGCGCAATCCGCTTTTTGACCCGCAGATCGCGGAACCGCTGCGCCAGGACGTCGAAGCGCGCCTGGCCGGCGCGGGCATCGAAGGCTTCCGCGAGCAGGATTGGGCCGGCTATCACGCGGCCCGGCAGATGCTCGAAACGTCCCATCGCTTCCCCACTCCGTGAGCGGCGCGCCGCGCGTGGTTTGCAACTGGCGCAGCGGCCATCGCGCTGCTAATCAAAGGCGGCCGACGTGACGTAGGGTCACGACGGGTTTCGGGCGCCAACCATGCTGACGATCGACGACGTAGCCAACGTTCCGCTTTTCTCCTCCCTCGCGCTCGAACAGCTGGACCGGCTGGCCCGGACCTCGGCCGACATACGGCTCGCAGCCGGCGAATTCGCCGTCCATGCCGGCGAGGAGCCGGCGCTCTATGCCGTGCTTTCCGGCAAGTTCGAGGTGGTGAAGAGCTTCGACGGCGTCGAGCGTACGCTCGGCTGGCGCAACCCCGGCCAGATCTTCGGCGAGGTGCCGATCGCGCTCGGTTCGCCCTTTCCCGGCAGCTACCGCGCCGCCGAGCCGTCGCGGGTGATCCGGATCGAACTGCAGAACTACCACGCGCTCGCCGCCGTCGCGCCGGAAGTCGCGCAGAAGGTCAGCGCGCTGGCGCGCGAGCGTCTGGGCGGGCTGCAAAGCCTCAACGCCGAACCGCAGAAGCCGCGCGTAACCCTGATCTGCCAGCGCTTTGACACCGAGGGCGGCCAGCTCCGCCGCTTCCTCGCCCGCAACCAGATTTCCTTCAGCTGGGTCACGCCGGATGCCCCCGACCTGGCGGCGCAGTGGTCCGGGCCCTGCCCGTCCGACAGCGAATGCCCGGCGCTGCGCTTCGCCAACGGCGACACGGTGTTCCGCCCGAGCGTGCGCGAACTCGCCGACCGCCTCGGACTGCAGACCCGCCCGCGCGTCGCCGAATACGACGTCGCGATCGTCGGCGGCGGTCCGGCGGGGCTGGCGGCGGCGGTCTATGGCGCGTCGGAGGGGCTCCGCACCATCGTCATCGAACGCGAGGCCCCGGGCGGCCAGGCCGGCACATCGTCGCGGATCGAGAACTATCTCGGCTTCCCGAGCGGCGTCTCGGGCGACGAACTGGCGAGCCGCGCGCTGCAGCAGGCGCGCCGCCTCGGCGCCGAGATCCTGGTGACGCGGGCGGTCGAGAAGATCGAGCCGGCGGCGCACCGGATCACCCTCGACGGTGGCGAGATCGTGCAGGCGCGAACCCTGATCCTGGCGACCGGCGTCAGCTGGCGCCGGCTCGCCATCGAGGGCTTCGACCGCTTCATCGGCAAGGGCATCTACTACGGCGCGGCGCGGAGCGAAGTCAGCGCCACGCACGGACTCAACATCCACCTCGTCGGCGCCGGCAATTCGGCCGGCCAGGCGGCGCTCTATTTCGCCAACCACGCCAACACGGTGACGCTGGTGGTGCGCGGCGACTCGCTCGAGAAGAGCATGTCGCAATATCTGATCGACCAGATCCGCGCCAAGTCGAACATCGCGACGCTGCTGCACTCCGAAATCGTCGCCGTCCATGGCGAGACCAGCCTGACGGCAATCGACATCCAGAACAGCCAGAGCGGCGAAACCGGCCGGCATGATTGCGGCGGCGTCTTCAGCTTCATCGGCGCGGACGCGGAAACCGAATGGCTGCCGCGCGAGATCGCGCGCGACGCGCGCGGCTTCGTGCTCACCGGCGACGACCTGAAAAAGACGGGCCAGGGACCGCGCGACCGCGACCCCTATCTGCTTGAGACGAGCATTCCCGGCGTCTTCGCCTGCGGTGACGTCCGGCTGAGCCCGGTCAAGCGCGTCGCCGCCGCTGTCGGCGAGGGCAGCATGGCGATCGCCTTCGTGCATCAGTATCTGGCGCGCGAGGGCCGCAAGGTCTCGGCCTGACCCCACGCCACGATCTCGGCCGCGCCCGGAAGCGCGGCCGATCCGCATTCGGATATCTACTCCGCCGGCTCTGCCGGGACGAAGGCCTTCGACATCGGGTTGTTCCTGTGCGTCGTCCAGTTGGCATACTGGTCGGTGATCGCGTAGCCGGTACGCGGATCGACGCCCTCGACCATCTGCTCCATGGTGATGCAGTTATCGACCGGGCAGACATTGACGCAGAGATTGCAGCCGACGCATTCGGCGTCGATCACCTCGAAATGCCTGATGCCGTCGACCATGGAGGTGATCGCCTGGTGCGAGGTGTCCTCGCAGGCGATGTGGCAGCGGCCGCACTTGATGCAGAGATCCTGGTCGATCTTCGCCTTGGCGACGTAGTTCAGGTTCAGGTACTGCCAGTCGGTGACGTTGCCGACGGCCCGGCCGACGATGTCGTCGACCGAGGTGAAGCCGTGCTTGTCCATGTAGTCGGACAGGCCCGTGATCATCTCCTGCACGATGCGGAAGCCATAGGTCATGGCGGCGGTGCAGACCTGGACGTTGCCGGCGCCGAGCGCCATGAACTCGACGGCGTCGCGCCAGGTGGTGATGCCGCCGATGCCGGAGATCGGCAGGTCGCGCGTCTGCGCATCGCGGGCGATCTCGGCCGTCATGTTGAGGGCGATCGGCTTCACCGCCGGGCCGCAATAGCCGCCATGGCTGCCCTTGCCGTCGATGGTCGGGATCGGCGCGAAGCTGTCGATGTCGACGCCGATGATCGACGAGATGGTGTTGATCAGCGACACGGCGTCGGCGCCGCCGGCCTGGGCGGCGCGGGCGGGATAGCGGATGTCGGTGATGTTCGGCGTCAGCTTGACGATGACCGGCATGCGCGAATGCTGCTTGCACCAGCGCGTCACCATCTCGATGTATTCCGGCACCTGGCCGACCGAGGAGCCCATGCCGCGCTCGCTCATGCCGTGCGGGCAGCCGAAATTGAGCTCGACGCCGTCCGCCTCGGTCTCCTCGACCTTGGCGAGGATGTCCTTCCAGTAGTGCTCCTCGCAGGGAACCATCAGCGACACGACCAGCGCGCGATCGGGCCAATCGCGCTTCACCTGCTTGATCTCGCGCAGATTGACCTCGAGCGGCCGGTCGGTGATCAGCTCGATGTTGTTCAAACCGATCAGGCGGCGGTCGTTCGAATGGATCGCGCCGTAGCGCGGACCGGAGACGTTGACGACCGGCGGATCGGTGCCGAGCGTCTTCCAGACGACGCCGCCCCAGCCATCCTTGAAGGCGCGGACGACGTTGTAGGCCTTGTCGGTCGGCGGCGCGGAGGCGAGCCAGAACGGATTGGGCGACTTGATGCCGGCAAAGGTCGTGGTGAGATTGGCCATGGGGTCCTCCTAGGCCGCGACGGACGGGGTCGAGAGCGCGAGATGGATCGATTCGGCGGCGATGCGGCCGTCCGCGACGGCAGCCACCGTCAGATCCTCTCCGGTCGCGGCGCAATCGCCGCCGGCCCAGACGCCTGGAAGCGTCGTGCGCCGCTCCTCGTCGACACGGATCTTGCCATTTTCCAGCGCGATCGTCTCGGCCGATCCGTTCAGGGCCGCAGGAACGAGGGTCTGGCCGATCGCCTTGAAGACGGTGTCGGCGGGAAGCGTGAAGACGACGCCGGTGCCGACGAGCCTGCCGCCCTCCTCGCGCGTCTCCTCGAACTCGATGCCCGTGACCCGGCCGGCCTCGGTGACGAGCCGGCTCGGCTTCGCATTGTGGCGGATCAGCACGCCGTCGGTCTGGGCGAGGTCCTGCTCATATTCCGACGCGCCCATCCTGGCCTGGCCGCGCCGGTAGACGACGGTGACCTCCTTGGCGCCGAGCCGCTTCGACTGCACGGCGACGTCGATCGCCGTCATGCCGCCGCCGACCACGACGACGCGGGCGCCGACGGGAAGCGTGCCGAGATCCTCGGCCTGGCGCAGATCCGCGATGTAGTCGACCGCGTCGGCGACGCCTTCCAGTTCCTCGCCGGCGAGCCCGAGCGCGTTGACGCCGGCGAGCCCCATGCCGAGGAAGACCGCGTCATAGCTGGCGCGCAATTCCGACAGGCTGATGTCGCGGCCGATCGCCTTGCGTGCTCGATGGTGATGCCGCCGATCGAGAGGATGAAATCGACCTCCTTCTGGGCGAAGTCGTCCGGCGTCTTGTAGGCGGCGATGCCGTATTCATTGAGGCCGCCGGCCTTTCGGCGCGCGTCGTAGATGACGACGTCGTGGCCGTGCATGGCGAGGCGGTGGGCGGCGGAAAGCCCGGCCGGCCCGGCGCCGACGACGGCGACCCGCTTGCCGGTCGGCTCGGCGCGCTCGAAGGGCTGCTCGCCGTCGCGCGCTTCCATCAGCACGTCGGTGGCGTAGCGCTGCAGCAGGCCAATCTTGACCGGCTTGCCCTCCGCCGCCTCGCGGACGCAGGCCTCCTCGCAGAGCGTCTCGGTCGGGCAGACGCGGGCGCACATGCCGCCGAGGATGTTCTGCGACAGGATCGTCTCGGCCGAGCCTTCCGGATTGTCGGTCAGGATCTGGCGGATGAAGAGCGGGATGTCGATCGAGGTCGGACACGCCTGCACGCAGGGCGCGTCATAGCAGAAATAGCAGCGGTCGGACTCGACCAGCGCCTGGTGGCGATCGAGCGGCGGGTGGATGTCGAGAAAATTGCTGATGTACTCGTCGGGCGACAGACGGCCCGATGCAACGTCCGGCACATGCGTGGGCATATGCGTCCCTCCCTATCGGCCGCGCGCGGCCCTGGGTCCCATTCCGGCCGGCGCCATGCCGTCCGGCATCGATCCGACGATGCGGCCCGCCCCTCGTTGTTTTTGTTCGGAGCCGCCCTCGAAGTCTTGATCATCTGGACAAATTTTCCGGAGACCGTCAAGGCTCGATTTGAGCCATTCCAAACTGCGCCTTTGCTCAACTTCGCGCCAGCCGGCGCGCCGCCGGGCAACCGCGCGCGGCTGATTCCGCATCGAAAATTCGCAACCCGACTCATCGGGCGCCAGGCGGCGTCCGGGCAACGCCCCTGGCCGCAGCTCATTTTCTAGGCAAGTTCTTTTTTTGATCATTCGATCCAAGCGCCGATCCCCGTCCGCGACCACCGGAGAAACGGGGAAATGGCGGATTCCCGCCGCTGGCACGCGACTTGCCATTCCTGTCCCACGAGCAATCGGAGACAGAGATGGCACGCCCCGCGGATCTTGAACTGGCCTCGGTCACCAAACGCTACGGCGACACGGTCGCCGTCGACGCGATCAACCTCAAGATCAAGGCCGGCACCTATTGCTGCCTGCTCGGGCCATCGGGCTGCGGCAAGTCCTCGACGCTCCGGATGATCGCCGGCCACGAAAGCGTCTCGGACGGCGACATCGCGCTCGGCCACGACGTGGTGAACACCTTTCCGCCGGCCAAGCGCGGCACGGCGATGATGTTCCAGTCCTATGCGCTGTTCCCGCATCTCTCGGTGCGCGACAACGTCGCCTTCTCGCTGAAGATGAAGGGGGTCGGCAAGGTCGACCGCTCGATCAAGGCGACCGAGGCGCTGAAGCTGGTCGACATGGAGCGCTATGCCGAGCGGCTGCCGAGCCAGCTCTCGGGCGGCCAGCAGCAGCGCGTGGCGCTTGCCCGCGCCCTAGTCACCGACCCGCAGATCCTGCTGCTCGACGAGCCGCTCTCCGCCCTCGACCCCTTCCTCAAGATCAAGGTCCGCGCCGAGCTGAAGCGCTTCCAGCGCGAGCTCGGCATCTCCTTCATCCATGTGACGCACAGCCAGGAAGAGGCGATGGCGCTCGCCGACCTGATCGTCATCATGAACAACGGCAGGATCGAGCAGGCCGGCACCCCGCGCGAGATCTTCAACGCCCCGGCGACCGAATTCGTCGCCCGCTTCATCGGCGGCCACAACGTGCTGCCGATCGACGGCCGCACGGTCAGCGTGCGCGCCGACCGGATGAGCGTCTCGGCCGAAGGCGGCGACGGCATCGCCGCCTCGGTGCGCGACGTCGAGTACCAGGGCACCGTCGTCTACATCAGCCTCGCCACCGATACCGGCCTCGACCTGACCGCCATCGTGCCCGAGCGCGCCTTCTACCAGCGCCCCTTCGAAGCCGGCGACACCGTCACGGTGACCTGGGACCCCAACGACATCCACGAACTTTCCGCCGCCGCCTGAGCGCGCGGTTTCCTGCGACAAAACCAGAGGAGACCAAGGGAATGGACGACAAGAACAACACCAAGGGCGGCATCTCGCGCCGCACGCTGCTGAAGGGCTCCGCCATCACGGCCGGCTTCCTCGGCACCACCGCGGTGACCGGCTTCCCGGCGGTGCATGCCGACGAGCCGATCACACTGCGCTATCTCTCGACCGCGACCAACCAGTCGCCGGCGATCGCCGCCAAGGCGAAGGAAGTCACCGGCATCAACATCGAATACGTCACCGTCACCACGGACGACGTCACCAAGCGCATCATCACCCAGCCAGACTCGTTCGACCTCGTCGACACCGAGTATTTCGCGCTGCGCAACCTGATCCCGTCCGGCAATTTCCAGGCGATCGATGCCTCGAAGGTAAAGCTGGTCGACAAGCTGGCGACCGCCATCACCAAGGGCGAGATCGACGGCAAGAAGATCGGCGACCAGGGCACGGCGCCGCACAAGGTCATGTATCTCGAGAAGCAGCGCGGCAAGGAGTTCGCCAAGGAGCAGACCGAGTGGATCACCCTGATCCCGACCACCTACAACGCCGACACGCTCGGCATCCGCCCCGACCTGATCAAGCGTCCGATCGAAAGCTGGTCGGAGCTGCTCAACCCCGAGTTCAAGGGCAAGACCTCGATCCTCAACATTCCCTCGATCGGCATCATGGACGCGGCCATGGTCAACGAGGCGATGGGCGTCGTGAAGTATGGCGACAAGGGCAACATGACCAAGGAGGAGATCGACAAGACGATCGCCACCCTGATCGAGGCCAAGAAGGCCGGCCAGTTCCGCGCCTTCTGGTCCGACTTCAACGAGAGCGTCAACCTGATGGCCTCGGGCGAGACGGTCGTGCAGTCGATGTGGTCGCCGGCCGTCACCGCCGTCCGCCTCAAGGGCATTCCCTGCACCTTCCAGCCGCTCAAGGAAGGCTACCGCGCCTGGGCCTCCGGCTTCGGCCTGCCGCGGACGCTGAAGGGCAAGAAGCTCGACGCCGCCTACGAGTTCGTCAACTGGTTCCTCGACGGCTGGGCCGGCGCGCACCTGAACCGGCAGGGCTATTACGCCGCCGTGCTCGAGACCGCACAGCAGAGCATGGAGCCCTATGAGTGGGCGTTCTGGATGGAGGGCAAGCCGGCCGAGAAGGACATTCTCGGCCCGGATGGCGGCCTGCTCGAGAAGGCCGGCACGGTCCGCGACGGCGGCTCCTACAACACCCGCATGGGCGCCGTCGCCTGCTGGAACTCGATCATGGATGAGAACGCCTACATGATCCAGAAGTGGAACGAGTTCATCGCCGCCTGAGCGGAAAGGGAAGCCATGCCCGGCAAAGGTGTGGCTTCCCCTCGCCGCCGGCTCTCCGTCATCCCGGGCGGAGACCCGGGATCCATTCAGCCAAAGCGCCCGATGATGATCCGCCTCGGCTGAATGGATCCCCGCCTTCGCGGGGATGACGAGAGGGGTTGCGGCCCCCCCCCCCAACAAACACGCCTCCGGCCCCGCGGAAGCGGCCATTCGATCCCCTGCGAACCTCCGTGGACCAACAGGAGCCTGCCCCGACATGCTGGAAATGAAATCGCGCTGGGCACCCTACTGGCAGGCCGCGCCGCTCGCGATCGTGTTCCTGATCTTCTTCGTCCTGCCGCTCCTGGTGACGGTCGCGGTCAGCTTCTGGACCTATACGGGCTATTCGATCGAGCCGGCCTTCGTCGGCGACAACTACGCCACCGCCTTCGACAAGTGCTTCTCATCGCTGCCGGAGCTCTGCACCACCTTCCGCACCTATCTGTCGACGCTGAAATTCTGCCTGATGGTCTGGCTGATCACGCTCGTCCTCGGCTTCACCATCGCCTATTTCCTCGTCTTCGAGGTCAAGTCGAACAATGCGCGGCTGATCCTGGCGCTGGTCACGACGATCCCGTTCTGGACCTCGAACGTCATCCGCATGATCTCGTGGATCCCGCTGCTCGGCCGCAACGGCCTGGTCAACCAGTCGCTGATGTCGGCCGGCATCATCGCCGAGCCGATCGACTGGCTGCTCTATTCCGATTTCTCCGTCGTGCTGGCGCTCGTCCACCTCAACACGGTGTTCATGATCGTGCCGATCCTGAACTCGATGTCGCGCATCGACAAATCGCTGGTCGAGGCCGCCTACGACACCGGCGCGAGCGGCTGGCAGACGCTCTGGAACGTCATCATCCCGCTCTCCAAGACCGGCATCGCCATCGGCTCGATCTTCGTCATCACCGTGGTGATGGGCGACTTCATCTCGATCGGCATCATGGGCGGCCAGCAGATCGCCTCGGCCGGCAAGGTGATCGAGGCCCAGATCAACGCGCTGCAGTTCCCCATCGCCGCCGCCAACGCCGTCGTGCTGCTGGTGATCGTCCTGATGATCATCTGGACGCTGCTGCGCTTCGTCGACATCCGCAAGGAGCTCTGAAATGACCGAGGGACGCTCCCGCGCCTTCTATCTCCTGTCGGCGGTCTTCGCCCTCTACACGCTGTTCCTCTACGGCCCGACCCTCACCATCCTGGTGCTGTCGTTCCAGGGCCCGAACGGCGGCATGACCTTCCCGATGAACGGGGTGTCGCTGCACTGGTTCCACAATCTGTGGGCCGGCATCGGCGTGCCCAACGTCGTCGACGCGCTCAAGAACTCGCTGAAGCTCGGCCTCGCCGTCACGCTGGCGACGGTGGTGATCTCGGTGATGGCGGGCTACGCCTTCCGCCGCCCGTTCAAGGGGGCGAACCTGCTGTTCTTCACGGCGATCGCCAGCCTGATCCTGCCGTCGATCGTCGTCTCGCTCGGCATCGCGCTCGAGTTCCAGTTGTTCAACCAGACGATCTCCGGCCTCGGCGACCACCTCGTCGACAATTACGTCGACATCGACAACCCGACGGCCTGGACGGACTTCCTCGGCAATATCGGCATCGCCATCCAGGACAATTTCCAGACCCTGATGGGCCTGTTCACCTCCGGCTTCGGCGCGCACCTGACCTGGACGCTGCCCTTCGGCCTCCTGATCATGTTCGCCGTCTTCAACCGCTTCAACCCGGCCTATGAGGAGGCGGCGCGCGACCTCGGCGCCTCGTCCTGGCAGACCTTCCGCCATGTCGTTCTGCCGATGATCGCGCCGTCGCTGATCGGCGTCGCGCTGTTCGGCTTCACGCTGTCCTGGGACGAGATCGCCCGCTCGTCGCAGACGGTGGGCGCCGTCAACACCTTGCCGCTGACGCTGCGCGGCCTCACCACCACGGTGACGACGCCTGTGATCTACGCGCTCGGCACCGTCACCACGGCCGTGTCCTTCGCCGTGATCGCGACGGCCATCCTCGTCATGCTGATCGTCCAGCATCGCCGGCGCCGGCATGGCTCCGACGCCGGCCGCGGCATGGCCTGATCGCTTTCCGCCCTCCGCCCGCAGAACGCGCCGCGCCGGCCCTCCGGCGCGGCGCCGTGCATTTCGGCAACAGCGCGGCGTCATCGCAGACGGCTGCAACGCCTTCGGGAACCATTGCGCGAAGCACCCGTTTTCAGTGCGGGTCGCTTGGATCATCCAGGGGAAAGCGTATGAGTGCGTATCTTGGCTATGCCGGCTTCCGGCGACCGCGCGATATCGTATCCGACAATGTACTGAGTGACGATCAGAAGGCGGAGACCCTTCTGCACTGGAAGCATGCGGTACAAAGGCTGACGCGCTTCGTGCCGGAGGCCGAGCGCGAGGCTTACCGAAACCTAACCATAGAGCTCGCCACGGCGCTGACGCATATCGACTTATCGCCGGGCAAGCCTCATATGTTTGGTAAGCCGCTCGACAAGTCCAACGAGTCTTGAACAACGTACAGGAGTGCCGAAATGGTGACCAAGACTGACGGTTCCGACCTCTCCGACCAGGTCAAGGCCATCCAGGCCGAGCTGGCCTCGCTCACCGAGACCATCCGCAAGTTCGGTTCGCAGCAGGCGAACGCCGGGGCGGAAGCCCTGCACGACGTCGCCGGACGGGCGAGCGAGACCTTCCGAGCCTCGGCCGAGGAAGCGCGCCGGCGCGGCCACCAGGCGGCCGAGGACATCGAAAGCCACATCACCAAGAACCCCGTTCCGGCCGTGCTGATCGCGGCGGGCATCGGCCTCTTCATCGGCGCGCTGATAGGCCGGCGATGAGCGGCCTGTTCCAGGCCCTGACGAGCGTGGCGGCCGCCGCCGCCACGCAGACGACGGTGCGCACGCTGAAGCGGGTCGGCCTTCTGGCCGTCGCCGGCGTGTTCATCATCATCGGGCTCTGCTTCGGCGTCGCGGCCGGCTATCAGGCGCTGACGCTCTCCTACGGCTCGCTGGTGGCGAAGCTGGTGGTCGGCGGCGCCTTCCTGATCGTCGGGCTGATCGTGCTGCTGGTCGCCAACTGGCGCAACAACCGCCGCCAGACCCAGGAAGTCGGCACGACCAGCGTCGCGCTCGCCTTCGCCATGGGCCTGCTCGGCGGGCTTTCGCGCAAGCGATAGACGCCGAGCCCTCGCCGACACGACAGGGAGCCTTTGGCTCCCTTTCTTTTTGCCAGTGCGCGCGCCGTCTCAGGCGACGACGTGGCTCGCCGGAATATCGATGTCGCACACCACGCCGCCCGGCGCGAAGGCGAGCTTCACCTCGCCGTCGAGCGCCTGTCCGACGGTGCGCTCCAGCAGCGTCACGCCGAAGCCGGTCTTCTCCGGCTGGGTGACGTCGGGCCCGTTCGTCTCCTCCCAGCGCAGGTGGAAGCGGTTGCCGTCGCGGATCGACCAGCGCAGCGCGATGCGGCCGCCCGGCACCGAAAGCGCGCCATATTTCGACGCGTTGGTGGTGAGCTCGTGCAGGGCGAGGCCGATGTTCTGCGCCGCGTCCGGCCGCAGGCTGATGAACGGCCCCTCGACCTTGAGCTGCTCGGAGCCGGGATCGATCGCCTGGCCGATCTGGACGTCGACGAGGTCGTGCAGGATCGCGCCGTGCCATTCCTGCGCGACGAGCAGGTCGTGCGACGCCGCCATCGAGCGCAACCGCGCCGAGAAGCGGGCGACGAAGGTGTGCGGATCGTCCGAGCGCGCCGCCGTCTGCCGCGCCATCGCCTGGATCACGGCGAGCAGGTTCTTCGAGCGATGCGTCAGCTCGCGCATGACGAGGCGCAGATGCGCCTCCTGCAGATGGGTCTCGGTGACGTCGACGACGACGCCGGCCAGGCCGACGATGGCGTGGTCGGCGGCGAAGATCGGCTCGATGCGGACCTGGAAGTGACGGTCGGATCCGGCCAGCGGCATGACGATCTCGCCATGTTGCGGCTGGCCCGTCGCCATCGCCTCGCGCTTCATGGCGATGATCGGCCCGCCGACGTCCGGCGGCCAGATCGCCTCGTCGGTGCGGCCCAGCATCTCGTCGGGGACGAGGCCGGTCGCGGGATTGTAGATCCAGTTGTAGCGGAGGTCCGCGTCATGGCTGAACACCATGATCGAGGAGCCGCGCAGCGCCAGGTCGAAGCGCGCATTGGCCTGGGCGAGGCTGGTGGTCAGCGCGTGCAGGCGGGTCTCGTAGTCGTGCCGCTCGGTCAGGTCGACCACGGCCGAGGTCAGGCCGACCGTCTCGCCAGCGGCGTCCCGGAGCGGCTCGATCGACAGGCGCAGATATTGCGACGCGCCCTCGGCGGTCGCCAGGATCACGTTCTGCGACGCGCCCTGCCCGCTGGCGAGCACGGACCGCTTCGCCTCGACGACCCGGCTGGCGACGTCGTCGGCGAAGACGTCGGCGTCGGTCTTGCCGACCACCTGGTCGGGGCCGAGCTCGAAGCGCGGCGTGTTGTAGGCCCAGGTGAACACCAGGTCCCGGTCCTGGGTGAACACGGCGATGTCGGAGCCGGACAGCGCCGCCTCGAAGCGCTGGTTGATCTCCTTCAGTTCGCGCGTCCGGTCGCGCACCTTCTCCTCGAGGTCGCTGCGGATCTCGGTCAGCTCGCGCATCGTGTCGATATGCGCGTCGATCTCCGATTTGAGGTGCTGGTTGTTGCGCTCGAGCTGGCGCGGCGACGGCAGGGCGAGCAGTTCCGGCAAGGCGAAGCGGATCAGGAACACCGCGACCAGCGCGATCACCGCGGCGACGCTGTCGAACACGCGCTGATAATTGGGCGACGGCCACCACAGCGAATAGGTGCCGACCCCGTAGGCCAGCGCGATGCAGAGCAGCAGCAGCACGAAGGCGAGCGCGACGCGCCGGTAGACGCCGGGCAGGTCGCGCCGCCGGACGAGAAAGACGATGGCGGCGACCGCGATCGCCAAGGTGCTGGCGGCGATCAGGCCGCGCGGGATCGCGCGCAGCAGCACGTCTTCCTGACCGACCAGCCCGTCCGGCAGAAAGGGCATCAACCAATCCATCGATTTTCCTTCCGGAAACGAAGACACCGCGGCCGGCGATCCCCTCGCGGCAGCCACCGTTCCGGAGCGCGGCGCGATCGGGGCGCCGGCGGGACGACCGACCGCGCCCCTGCTCCGCAGGCCGAACGGCCCGACCTGCCGGTGTGACCGGCTGGGACGGGCCGGCCGGGATCAGGCCGCCATCGACGCCGTCGAATTGAAGAACAGCGCCTGGCTGATCGCCGCCTTGACGGTGCGGGGATCGAACGGCTTGGTCAGCAGGAAGGTGGGCTCGGGCCGCTCGCCGGTCAGCAGGCGCTGCGGGAACGCGGTGATGAAGATCACCGGGACGCTGAAGCCCGACAGGATGTCCTTGACCGCGTCGATGCCCGA
>JAEWAD010000413.1 GCA_023391905.1 Pseudomonadota bacterium
GGGGGGGCCCTGCGCGCGCAATGGCGCGTGCGGGCGGCGAGCCTCGACCTAACCGGCGAGTGACCCTGCGCCGAACGAGCGCGACCTTGCGAGGATGAAATCAACGAGATAAAACGATTTACGTAAATCGATTTATTCATCCTCAACAGGCGTGATCCGTGCCCAAGAAGCCCGCTTCCATCCGCGACGTCGCCGAGCGCGCCGGCGTCTCGCCCGGCACCGTCTCGAACGTCCTGAATGGCAGCCGGCCGGTCAACGCGGCGCTGGCGGAGCGGGTGCGCGAAGCCGTCGAGGCGCTCGGCTACCAGGCAGACCGCGCCGCCGCCCTGCTCAGGACGGGCAAGGCGCGGATCATCGCGGTTCTGGTGCCCGATCTAGACAACCCGTTCTTCACCTCGCTGGTCTCGGCGATCGAAGCCTGCCTGCGCGACCAGGGCTACGAGATCATCGTCGCCAGCTCCAACGGTTCGGACGCGACGGAGCAGTCCCGCCTCGCCGCGATCCTCGCCTGGCGACCGGCCGGGCTGGTGGTCGTTCCCTGCTCGGATTCCTTTGCCCCCCGCGCGCTGATCGAGCGGGCCCGCGTTCCCTATGTCATCGCCGACCGCATCACGCAGGATCCGACCGCCGACACGGTGTCGGTCGACAATTTCGACGCCGGTGCCATCGGCATGCGCCATCTCGTCGAGAACAGCCATCGCGCCATCCTGATCGCCGCCTCGGAGCTTCGCCTCGCCAACATGCGCGCGCGCTGCACGGGCGCCAACACGGTGCTCGACCAGCACGGCCTGCCGCCGGCGCCGGTGATCGAGGCCGGCGGCGACGCCGCCCTGGCCGCGACGCGGATCGGCGACTGGCTCGATGCCAACCCGCACCCGACCGCCATCCTGGCGCTGACGAACTTCACCACGCTGGGCGCCCTCGCGGCGCTCGCCGAGCGCAACATCGCCATCCCGCACCAGATCTCGCTGATCGGCTTCGACGACTATGCCTGGATGCGGGCGCGGGCGACGCCGCTGACCGCGATCCGCCAGCCGGTCGAGGAGATCGGCGCGAAGATCTGGGAGCGCCTCAAGGCGCGGATCGAGGGCGAGGACAGCCGCCCCGTCCATGTCGCGCTGCGCTGCGAGCTGCATCAGCGCGCTTCGACGGCGCCCCCGGCAATCTAGGACAGGTTTCATCGGGGCCGACGGCCCATTGGATTGGAAACGAGGGAGGAATGACCATGAAGAACAAGCTCGGCGTCCACGCGCAGGTCTGGGTCGGCGGCTGGAGCCATGGCGAGGCGGAGCGCGCCATCGCCAGCACCGCGTCGCTCGGCTACGATTACATCGAGGCTCCGGCCCTCGATCCGTCGCGGATCGACATCCCCTTCACGGTGAAGGCACTGGAAAAGCACGGCATCGGCATCACGACGTCGCTCGGCCTCGACGACAGCTGCGACATCTCCTCCGGCGACGCCGACAAGAAGGCGCGCGGCGAGGCGCAGCTGATGAAGGTGGTCTCGACGACGCGCGACCTCGGCGGCACGCACATCACCGGCATTCTCTATTCCGGCTTCCAGAAATACTTCACTCCGGCCACGCCCGAAGGCGTCGCAGGGGCCGTCGAAGTGCTGCGTCGCGTCGCCGAGGAAGCGGCGAAGAGCAACATCACGCTCGGCCTCGAGGTGGTGAACCGCTACGAGACCAACGTCATCAACACGGCCGCCCAGGGTGTCGAGCTCTGCAAGCGCGTCGACATGCCGAACGTCAAGGTCCACCTCGACTGCTACCACATGAACATCGAGGAAGCGGACGCCGAGCGGGCCATCATCGAGACCGGCGACTATCTCGGCTACTTCCATACCGGTGAATCGCATCGCGGCTATCTCGGCACCGGCTCGATCGACTTCACCCGCATCTTCCGCGGCCTGGTGAAGGCCAACTACCAGGGGCCGATCGCCTTCGAATCCTTCTCCTCCGCCGTCGCCGGCGAGCCGCTCTCCGGCATTCTCGGCATCTGGCGCAATCTCTGGACGGATTCGACCGATCTCTGCCGCCACGCCATGCAGTTCACGCAGGCGCAGATGAAGGCGGCCGAGGAAGCCCAGGCGATCCGCACCGGCGCCGACTGGTAGTCCCAAGCAGGCGAAGGCGGCGCAACCGCCTTCGCCCCGACCGAGCTTCCCCTACGGTGCCGCCAAGATCGGCAACTGCCTACCAACATGCGCAAAACCGTGTCTGGCCGCTGCTTTTCGAAGCTGCGATGATCCTCGCCTGAAGCAGATGCTGATGGAGAGGACGACATGCCGAAAGAGATTTTCGTTTCCTACGGGATCGACGTCGACGCCGTGGCCGGCTGGCTCGGCTCCTATGGCGGCGAAGATAGCCCCTGCGACATCTCCCGCGGCGCCTTCGCCGGGCATGTCGGCAGCGCCCGGCTGCTGCGGATGTTCGAGAAGTGGGGCATCAAGACGACCTGGTTCATTCCCGGCCACTCGATCGAGAGCTTCCCGGCGGAGATGAAGGCCGTCGCCGATGCCGGCCACGAGATCGGCATGCACGGCTACAGCCACGAAAATCCGATCGCGATGACGCCCGAGCAGGAAGAGGCGATCTTCGACAAATGCGTCGAACTGATCACCCAGCTCTCCGGCAAGCCGCCGCGCGGCTACGTTGCACCGTGGTGGGAGTTCGGCTCCAAGACCAACGAGCTCCTGAAGCAGAAGGGCATCCGGTACGACCACTCGCTGATGCACAACGATCACCATCCCTACTATGTGACGGTCGGCGACGCCTGGACGAAGATCGACTACTCCAAGCATCCATCCGCCTGGATGAAGCCCTACACACAGGGCGAGGAGACCGACCTGATCGAGATCCCGGCCTCCTGGTATCTCGACGACCTGCCGCCGATGATGTTCATCAAGGCCTCGCCGAACAGCCACGGCTTCGTCAATCCGCGCGACATCGAGCAGATGTGGAAGGACCAGTTCGACTGGGTCTACGAGAACTACGACTACGCCGTCTTCCCGCTGACGATCCATCCCGACGTCTCGGGCAAGCCGCATGTGCTGAAGATGCACGAGCGCCTTTTCGAGTACATGAAGGGCTTCGAGGGCGTAAAATTCGTCACGATGGAGACGATCGCCGAGGACTTCGCCAGGCGCTTCCCGAGAAGCGGCACGGCGCGGCCGCAGTCCTGACCGACGCTTCCCGGGTCAGGCGGCGGCATCCGCCGCCGCGTGGTGCAGACGGCCAACCGGCCGGAAGGACGAAACGATGTGCGGATTGTGCGGTGCCTTTGGCGGCAGCGACCACTGGACCGGCGGCGGCGCCCTGACGGCGGGCGGTCTGACGCCGGCGGCCGAGCGTCAGGCCCGCGCCCGCGCCGCCAACCGGATCCTGAAGCCCTATGGCCTCACTCTCGACGAATGGGCGGGGCGCTACACGCTGAAGGCGCGCAACGGCAAGACCGCGATCGTCGACCATTTCGGCGCCATCTGGCCGGAGGCGGAGCGCCTGTCGGGCCGGACATTCGACCCGCTCGATCCCGCTACGATCGAGGTGATCGAGAGGGGCATGGCATGACGACGACCGTGAACGAAGCCGACGAACGGATCACCGCCAATGTGCTGACCGGCTTCCTCGGCGCCGGCAAGACGTCGCTCCTGAAGCGCCTGCTCGCGCTGCCGGCGCTCTCCGGCACCGCCGTCATCATCAACGAATTCGGCGAGGTCGGGCTCGACCATCTGCTCGTCGAGGCGGTCGACGACGACATCGTGCTTCTGAAGAGCGGCTGCATCTGCTGCAACATCCGCACCGACCTGAAGGACGCCCTGCTCTCGCTTTTCGAGCGCAGCCGCAACGGCGCGATCCCGCGCTTCTCCCGCGTGGCGATCGAGACGACCGGCATCGCCGACCCGGCGCCGATCGTGGCGACGCTCTCCGCCGATCCCATGCTTCGCCACCATTTCCGCGTCGGCAACATCGTCACCGTGGTCGACGTGCCGAACGGCCCGGCCAATCTCGACGCCTATGTGGAATCGCGCCGGCAGGTGGCGGTCGCCGACCGGATCATCGTCTCCAAGAGCGACATCGCGCCGGCCGAGGAAACCAACCGCCTACGCGCCCGGCTCGAAGCGCTGAACCCGGCGGCGGAAATCCTCGAGCTTTCGGAAGCGATGCCGGCGGACGACGCGATGTTCCTGCACGACGTGCACGACATCGCGGCGCGCGGCGCCGAGGTGGCGCGCTGGCTGCGGGCCGAGACGCCGCACAGCCATGGCCACCACGGCCATCACCACCATGACCACGATCATCACCACGAGGGCCATGCGCACGAGGACGCCAACCGCCACGGCGACATCCGCGCCTTCGTGCTCAACGCCGACACACCGCTTTCCTGGCCGCGCTTCGGGCTCTGGCTCTCCATGCTCTTGAACCGCCATGGCGCGGAGATCCTGCGCCTGAAGGGGTTGCTGGACATCGAGGGCAGCCCGAGCCCGGTCGTCATCCAGGGCGTGCAGCACCTGATCCACAAGCCGATGCACCTCGACCGCTGGCCAGACGGCATATCCGGCACGCACCTGGTCGTGATCGCCCGTAATCTCGACCCGGCCCTGATCGAGCGCTCGTTCCGCGCCTTCAACGGCCTCTCGGCATCGGGAACCGGGCTGGCGAAGAGCGCGTGACAAGGGGAGCCCTCACCTCTCCCACAGGGAGAGG
>JAEWAD010000427.1 GCA_023391905.1 Pseudomonadota bacterium
CCCCATCGCATCACGCAGGATACGGTCGCCCATGTCGTCTGAGGGATCCGCCTTGTCCGATCGCTCGTCCGAGAAGCTCGTCTACATGGCGAACCAGATCGGCAAGTTCTTCGCCAGCCAGGGCGCCGACAAGGCGCCGGCGGCGATCGCCGAACATCTCCGGAAATTCTGGGACCCACGGATGCGCGCCGGCATTCTCGCCCATCTCGAAGCCGGCGGCGCCGGGCTGGAGCCGCTGGTGCGACAGGCCGTTGAACGCCTGCGCGAGACGACGGTGGCGCGATAGCTCGAGGATCGCCCCTCCTTGTTGCGCTCGGGCCTGCGATCATTTGGATTCCTGCTTTCGCAGGAATGACGGCGGAGGGCGTGGCGAAGGCATCAGCATTCTCGTCATCGAAGCCCGGCTCGCCTCTATCAAAGACCAACCTCATCAAAGACCCATCCCTGTCGTCATCACGGCCCCACGCTCGCCGTCATGGAAGCCGCACTCTCGCCGTCATCCCGGCGAAGGCGGGGATCCATGCAGCCGAGGATCTGGAAGTTTCGCACTCCGAGCAACCCGGCTGAATGGATCCCGGGTCAAGCCCGGGATGACGACGAGGGTGGCGGCGAACGGCGGTGTTTCAAGAACACGAACGATGTCCGCCACCGTATGAGCCAGTGGAAGGAGGCTGCATCCGCCGCTTTCCCGGCTGAGCATCTGGCGCGAGTTATCCCCACGCCAAACCGGCAGGAACGCTGCATTTTGGGGCCCTCGGGCGCATCGGGGCGGAAAACACGCGTTTTAGGACTTTGCAAGCCGACACAGGCTTTGCTATAGCCTCGCTCACAGCAGCGGCGACGCTGTTCCGCGATAGCTCAGTTGGTAGAGCAGGTGACTGTTAATCACCGGGTCGTTGGTTCGAGTCCAACTCGCGGAGCCAAATTCGATCAAGGGGTTAGGTGGATAGCCATCTGACCCCTTGATTGTTTCCGAGCCTCCAGCCGGAGGACGGAAGGAACCGCGCACGCTGTTCCGCGATAGCTCAGTTGGTAGAGCAGGTGACTGTTAATCACCGGGTCGTTGGTTCGAGTCCAACTCGCGGAGCCAGATTTGATCAAGGGGTCGGATGCATAGCCATCCGGCCCCTTGATTGCTTTTGGGCCCTGGCACGCGGGCCCGGCGACGGTGGGCCGATCCGCGAGCTGGCGCGGCGTCGCCGCCTCGCGCGACTCCCACAATCTCCCGCATCCACCGGAAGAAGACTCGTCAATGGTTGTACTGCCTTATGGGCAGCTCGGCACGCATTGCGCGAACATAGTATGAATTGCAGCAACCACATATCGGATCGCCAAAGCATCAGGGGGAAATGCGGGAGCCTTACGCTTAGTCATATGATGTTTGCGTTGACAGCCATTCTGGTCGCCTGAATAGTTGATGTAATCCCTCATTGGGATCGAGTAAGCCAGAGGTTAGAGCGGGGAGGCTCGGCCTTGCTGGCAGATCACATCAGCATTCTGGGAGGATCCATGCTGAGACGCACGCTTCTTTGCTCCGCACTGTCGCTGGCCGCCGTCGCGGTCGCCACGCCCGCCATGGCGCAGTCGGACTATCCCAATCGCCCGATCCAGATGCTCGTGCCCTGGGGCGCCGGCGGCGGCACCGACGCGGTCGCCCGCATCATCGGCACCATGCTCCAGCAGGAACTCGGCGTTCCGGTCAACGTCGTCAACCGCACGGGTGGTTCGGGCGTCGTCGGCCACAGCGCCATCGCGACGGCCAAGCCGGACGGCTACACGATCGGCGTCGTGACGATCGAGATCGACATGATGCATTGGCAGGGCCTGACGGACCTGACCTACAAGGACTTCGACTTCCTCGCGATGGTCAACGCCGATCCGGGCGGCGTCATGGTGTCGGTGGATTCGCCGTTCAAGACGCTTCCCGAGCTGCTGACCGCGATCAAGGAAAAGCCGGCCGGCACGTTCAAGGCGTCGGGCACCGGGCAGGGCGGAATCTGGCACGTCGGTCTCGCCGGCTGGATGATGTCGCATGGCCTGAAGCCGGACCAGGTCACCTGGGTGCCGAGCCAGGGCGCAGCGCCTGGAATCACCGACATGGTCGCGGGTGGCGTGGACCTGGTCCCGACCTCGCTCGCCGAGGGCCGCTCGATGATCGACGCCGGTCGCGTCCTGCCGCTCGGCTCGATGTCGCCGGCGCGCCAGGAGCTGTTCCCCAACGTGCCGACGCTGAAGGAAGCGGTCGAATCCGACTGGACGCTGGCCGTCTGGCGCACCATCGCAGCGCCGAAGGGCCTGCCGGATGACGTCAAGGCCAAGCTCGAGGCGGCCCTCGAGAAGGCCTACAACAGCGAGGAATACAAGAAGTTCATGAACGAGCGCGGCTTCGGCATGCGCTGGGCGAACGGTGCGGACGCTACCGCCATCGTCGCCGCGGACGACGCAACCTTTGGCACGATCATGAAGGAAGCCGGCCTGGCCAAGTAGCCAGGGGCCGAACTTCCGATCCCCATGATAGCGGCGCGGTGGCGGGCATCGACCCGGCACCGCGCTGGCGTCCCGATCTTGCTCGGAGCGGCCATGATCAAACTCAGTGAACTCCACCTCGGTCTGTTGACCGCCATCGGCGGCATCGTCCTCCTCTTCGCCTCGGCGCATTTCATGCCGATGCCCGGCCAGGCCTACGGGGCCGGCACCATGCCGCGGCTGCTCGGCTGGAGCGCCATTCTTCTCGGCGCCTTCATGGTCGTGACCAGCTTCAAGCATCTGCCTGAAATGCTGAAGCCGCATCTGGCCGACTGGGTCTACAAGCCGCGGCTGGCGCTGGCGGCGCTCGCCGTGCTGGCGACGATCGTCTTCTACATCCTGGTCGCCGATACCCTCGGCTTCATCCCGGTCAGCTTCATCAGCCTGTTCGTGCTGATGGTCGTGCTGCGCACGCGCCCGGTGACCGCGCTGTTCGCCAGCGCCGTGAGCACGCTCGTCGTCTATTACGGCTTCTCCCGACTGCTCATGGTGCCGCTGCCGCGCACCGAATTCCTCTCTTTCCTGGGGTGACGCATGCTGATCCTTGAGCAGGCCGCGGCCCTCGTCTTTCAACCCTATGTCCTCGGCGTCATCCTGGCGTCCGCCGTGTTCGGCATGCTGGTCGGCGCCATTCCCGGCCTGACCGCGACCATGGCGACGGCGCTGCTCGTGCCGATGACTTTCTTCATGGACCCGGTGCCGGCGATCGCCGCCATCGTCACCGCCACCGCCATGGCGATCTTCGCCGGCGATATCCCGGCGGCGCTGCTGCGCATGCCGGGAACGCCGGCCAACGCCGCCTATGTCGAGGACGCCTACCGGATGACGCAGTCCGGCCGCAGCGACGAAGCGCTCGGCGCGGCGCTCGTCTTTTCGGCGATCGGCGGACTTTTCGGTTCCTTCGTCCTGATGACGCTGGCCCCGGCGCTCGCCGAGATCGCGCTCAAGTTCAGCTCGGAGGAGTATTTCTGGCTCGTCGTGCTCGGCCTTTCCTGCGCCGTGTTCGTCACGCCGGGCTCGCCGACGCGTGGCCTCATCTCGCTGTTGATCGGCCTGTTCGTGGCGACGATCGGCATCGAGAATCCGGCCGGCGAGGCGCGCTTCTCGTTCGGCAATCTCGAGCTGATGGCGGGCATCCAGTTCATCCCGGCGATGATCGGCCTGTTCGCCGTCTCCGAGGTGCTGCGCACCGTCACCGCCACGATCCCGCGCCAGAAGATCCCGCGTTCCGACGGGCACGGCATCTTCAAGGCCCAGTGGCAGAACCTGAAGAAATATCCGGTCCAGGCGGCGCGTGGCAGCGTCACGGGAACCGCGCTCGGCATCCTGCCCGGCGCTGGCGCCGACATCGCGGCGTGGATCTCCTACGCCATCTCCAAGCGCTTCTCGAAGCACAAGGACAAGTTCGGCAAGGGCCATGTCGAGGGTCTGGTCGAGGCGGGCGCGTCGAACAATTCGGCGGTCAGCGGCGCCTGGATCCCGGCGCTCGTGTTCGGCATCCCCGGCGATTCGATCACCGCGATCGTCATCGGCGTGCTCTACATCAAGGGCATCAATCCCGGGCCGACGATCTTCATCAACGACCCGCAGTCGATCTACGCCATCTTCATGGTGTTCATCCTCGCCAACCTGATCATGCTGCCGCTCGGCTGGCTCGCGATCCGCGGCGCGCGGCCGCTGCTGTCGATCCCGCCCTCGACGCTGATGCCGATGATCCTGATCTTCTGCATCGTCGGCGCCTTCGCCATCAACAACTCGATGGCCGGCGTCGTCATGATGCTGATCTTCGGCATCCTCGGCTTCTTCATGGAGGAGAACGACATCCCGATCGCGCCCGCCATCCTCGGCATGGTGCTGGGACCGATGCTCGAGCAGAACTTCATCACCTCGATGATCAAGGGCGACGGCAACTTCCTGCACTTCTTCGAGCGGCCGATCGCGGGCGGGCTGGGCATCCTGACCATCCTGATCTGGACCCTGCCGCTGCTGATGCTGGTGCTGCGCCGGCGCAAGCGGGCCCAGGCCGTGGCCTGAGACCGACAGGTCCGGCAACAATCGATCCCCGGCGGCCCCACCGCCGGGGATTTTTCTTTGCGGCCTGTCGCCCGGCTGCCGGGCCCGCCCGTGGTTGCAATCGCCGGCGTTCCGTCCAAATAAGGGGGAGGGGCCACCGGCCCGGACCATGGGAGACGACTGAGCGCATGCCATCCATCCGCTTCGGCAAGAAATCGATCTCGCTGCCCCGGAACCGCGCCGCGCGGGTCGCCGTCGGTGGTGGATTCCTGCTGGGCGGCTCGCTCGGCTTCCTGCCCGTGCTCGGTTTCTGGATGGTGCCGATCGGCCTGATCGTCCTTTCCCACGATTTCCCCCGCGTGCGGCGCTTGCGCCGGCAGTCGGAAGTGGCGGTTCTGCGCCGCTGGGCCCGGTTCCGCGGCAAGGCGGCCGCCCCGGCCGAGTGAGCCGTGCTTGCGCTTCCGACCCATTCACTCTAGCGTGTGCCCGCGTCGGTTCCCCCGCTTTGGGCCCAAGGTCCAGGGGGATGAAATGGGAATTCGGTACGGAATGACCCTTCACGGGATTCCAAGTCCGAAGCTGCCCCCGCAACTGTAAGCGGCGAGCGACCTCGCGAAGGCCACTGGGAAACCGGGAAGGCGACGAGGAAGCAGCGACCCGCGAGCCAGGAGACCAGCCAGCGCCTCATACCAGTCAGCCGTCGGTGGGACGGCCAAGGAGACGCTATGACTCGCTCTGCCACGACATCCATTTCAGCCGGCAACACCCAGGCCAGCGCCCAGGCGCGCCTCGTTCCGGCGCTGTTCGCCATCGGCTTCGGCCTGTTCCTGTTCATCGGCACCGGCTTCGCCGCGCCGAGCCTGATCCACAACGCGACGCACGACACCCGGCATTCGCTCGGTCTGCCCTGTCACTGACGCCGTAGGATCCAACATGTTCAAGACCATCATCGTCAGCGCCTTCGGCGCGGGCCTGGTCGTGGCTGCGACGCTCTCCGTCGTGCAGTCCGTCACCACCGAGCCGCTGCTCTTCCACGCCGAGACCTTCGAGGGCGCAGAGGCCCCTGCCGCCGCGCCGCACGAGCACGCCAATGGCGAGGCGCATGCGCATGATACCACGCCGGCCGAGGCTGCCGCCGCGCCCGCGCACGAGCACGATCCCGACGAGTGGGGTCCCGCCGACGGCTTCGAGCGCACGGCCTACACCTTCCTCGCCAATCTGCTGATGGGCGTCGGCGTCTCGGCCGTGTTGCTGGGCCTGATGTCGGTCCGCGGTGGCGCCATCAACGCGCGCACCGGCGTGCTCTGGGGCGTCGCCGGCTTCTTCGCCGCGGCCCTGTTGCCATCGCTCGGCCTGACGCCGGAGCTTCCCGGCACGCCGGCCGCCGAACTGGAGGCGCGCCAGGTCTGGTGGCTCGCGACGGCGGCGGCTTCGGCCATCGGTATCGCGCTGATCGTCTTCAGCCAGTCCTGGCTGCTCAAGGTCGCCGGCCTCGTCATCGGCGTCCTGCCGCATGTCGTCGGCGCGCCCGTGCCGCCATCGCTGGAAGCGGCCTATCCGGCGGTCCTGGCGGCCGAGTTCGCCACCGCCTCGCTCGTCGTCAGCGCGCTGCTCTGGGCCGGATCGGGCGTCGCCGCCGGCTGGCTCTATCAGCGCCTGTCGCGGACGGCCTGAGGGGTGACCACGCCCGCGCCCCGCACGGCGCTGATCCTCGGCGGCGCCCGCTCGGGCAAGAGCCGCTTCGCCGAGGCCATCGTCGCCCGGACGGGACTGCCGGCGGTCTACATCGCCACGGCCGAGATCCGTGATGACGAGATGGCGGAGCGCATCGCCCGCCATCGCGATCGGCGTGGACCGGACTGGACGACGGTGGAGGAGCCGCTGGCGCTGCCGGACCGGCTGCTGACGCTCGCCGAGCCCGGCCTGGTCGTCCTCGTCGACTGCCTGACGCTCTGGCTCTCCAACCTGATGGAAGCCGAGCGCGCCGTCGCTCTCGAAGCGGCGCGCCGCGCCGCCGTCCTTGCCGAGGCGCGCGGGCCGGTCGTCCTGGTCTCCAACGAGGTCGGCTCCGGAATCATGCCGATGAACGCGCTCGCCCGCCGTTTCGCGGACGAGCAGGGCCGCCTCAACCAGACGATCGCCGCCGCGGTCGAAACCGTTTTCCTCGTCGCCGCCGGCCTGCCGCTGCGGCTGAAACCCAATCCCGACACGGAGTTCGCCCTGTGAGCGCCCGCATCCCCGCCACCATCGTCACCGGCTTCCTCGGCGCCGGCAAGACGACGCTGATCCGCAACCTGATCGCCGGCGCCGAAGGCCGCCGCATCGCGCTGATCGTCAACGAGTTCGGCGACATGGGCTTCGACGGCTCGCTGCTGTCGGATTGCGGTATCGACGACTGCCAGCCCGACAGCATCGTCGAGCTCACCAACGGCTGCATCTGCTGCACCGTCGCCGATGATTTCCTGCCGACCCTCGAGGCGCTGCTGGCGCGCGACAACCCGCCGGACCACATCGTCATCGAGACCTCGGGCCTGGCGCTGCCGCAGCCGCTGCTGCGCGCCTTCACCTGGCCTTCGGTCCGCCACCGCGTCACCATCGACGGCGTCGTCACCGTGGTCGACGCCGAGGCGGTCGCCGCCGGCCGCTTCGCGCATGACGAGGACGCCGTCGCCGCCCAGCGCGCCGCCGACGACTCGCTCGATCACGAAGACCCGATCGAGGAACTGTTCGAGGACCAGCTTTCCTGCGCCGACCTCATCGTCTTCTCCAAGACGGATCTCGTCGATGCCGCCCAGCTCGAGCAGGTAGCCGAGATCGTCGGCCGCGACGCCCGCAAGGAAGCCCGAATCGTCCATGCGACGGTCGCCGGCCTGCCGGCTGACATCCTGCTCGGCGTCGGCGCTGCGGCCGAGGACGACGCCTTCGAGCGCAAGAGCCATCATGACCTCGAGGGCGAGGAGCATGACCACGACGATTTCGACTCGTTCGTCGTCGAGGCGTCCGAGCAGGCGTCGATCGACGCGCTGGCGAAGCGTGTGCGCGCCGCGATGGCGGAAGCCGGCGTGCTGCGCATCAAGGGCAGGGCGGCGGTCGCCGGCAAGGCGGCCCCGGCCGTCGTGCAGGCTGTCGGCCCGCGCGTTGACACCTATTTCGCGCCCGGCGGCAGCGCCGGTCGTCTCGTCGTGATCGGCGAGCGCGGGCTCGACCGCGCCGCCATCGCCGCGCACTTCGCGGACTGACGCCATGCATCTCGTCGCCGGCGAAATGGAGCGGATCGACGACGGCGGCAGCGCCGTCGATCTCGACCAGTCGCCCGGCGACGTCATCATCCTCTCGGCCGCCGACACGGAGCTCGCCGCCTTCGCGGCGGCGTATGCTTCCGCGCCGGAGGGACCGTCGCTGCGCCTCGCCAATCTGATGCAGCTGACGCACCCCTATTCGGTCGATCTCTATCTCGAGAAGACGGTCGGGCAGGCGAAGCTCGTCTTCATCCGCATGATGGGCGGCGTCGGCTACTGGCCGTACGGGCTGGAGGCGATCCGCGCGCTTTCTCGCGCCGGCGGACCCGAGATCGTCGTGGTGCCCGGCGAGGATCGCTGGGATCCGGCGCTCGAGGCCTACACGACCGTCGCCCCCGAGATCGCCCAAAAACTCTGGCGCTATTGCGCCGAGGGCGGCGCGATCAATGTCGGTAGGGCGCTGGCCTATCTCCGGCATGTCATCGGCGCCGGCGACGCGCCGCCGGAGCCGCAGGTGCTGCCCGAGGTCGGCTTCTACCGGCCGGGCGAGGGCGTCGTCACGGAGGCGCTGCGGCCCGGGGACGCCGATCGGCCCGTCGCGCTGCTCACTTTCTACCGTTCGGTCATTCCCGGCGGTTCGACCGAGCCGATCGACGCCATGGTGGCGGCGCTCGACCGCGAGGGGATCGCGACCGTCGCGATCTTCGCCTCCAGCCTCAAGAACGAGGCGGCCGCCGCCTTCATCGAGCAGGCCTTCGAGGACCTTCGGCCCGCCATTGTCCTCAACGCTACCGCCTTCGCCATCTCGCGCCCCGGCCGTCCGCACGAGCCGACCGTGCTCGACCGCGCCGGCAGGCCGGTGCTGCAACTCATCTTCGCCGGCACCAGCCGCGCTGCCTGGCTGGAATCGAGCCGGGGCCTCGGGCCGCGCGACCTGATCATGAACGTCGTCCTCCCCGAGGTGGACGGCCGCATTCTCACGCGCGCCGTTTCCTTCAAGGAAGAACTCGCGGGCGGCGGCCCCGCCGACAGCCGAATCCTCGTCTATCGCGCCGATCGCGAGCGCGTCGCCTTCGTCGCGGCGCAGGCGGCGAACTGGGTGCGGCTCGCTGCGAAGCCCGTCGCCGACCGCAACATCGCGCTCGTCCTTTCCAATTATCCCGACCGCGACGGCCGCCTTGCCAATGGCGTCGGCCTCGACACGCCGGAAAGCGCGGCGCGGATCGCGGCCGCCATGAAGTCGGCCGGCTATAGGCTCTCCGGTTTCCCGGAGACGGGCAGGGCGCTGATGGAACGGCTGCTCGCCGGCCCGACCAACGCATTGGCGAAGCGGGCGGCGGTGCGAGCGGGCGCTGTCCCTTCACCTCTCCCTGAGGGAGAGG
>JAEWAD010000442.1 GCA_023391905.1 Pseudomonadota bacterium
GCGCATGATGGCCTTGAGCGCCTTCTGCACGACCTTGCTGCCGGTGACGAGGGCGGCGACCTTCTGCTCCTCCTTCACCTTCCAGTCGATGTAGTTCTCGATGTCCGGGTGGTCGGCGTCGACGATCACCATCTTGGCGGCGCGGCGGGTGGTGCCGCCCGACTTGATGGCGCCGGCAGCGCGGTCGCCGATCTTCAGGAAGCTCATCAGGCCGGAGGAGCGGCCGCCGCCGGAGAGCTTTTCGCCCTCACCGCGCAGGGCGGAGAAGTTGGAGCCGGTGCCGGAGCCGTACTTGAACAGGCGCGCCTCGCGGACCCACAGGTCCATGATGCCACCCTCGTTCACCAGATCGTCGGAGACGGACTGGATGAAGCAGGCATGCGGCTGCGGATGCTCATAGGCGGTCTTCGACTTGACCAGCTTGCCGGTCTTGAAGTCGACGTAGAAATGTCCCTGGCTCGGACCGTCGATGCCATAGGCCCAGTGCAGGCCGGTGTTGAACCACTGCGGGGAGTTCGGCGCCACCTTCTGGGTCGCCAGCATGTAGCGGTGCTCGTCGAAGAAGGCCTGGGCGTCCTCCTCCGTGTCGAAATAGCCGCCCTTCCAGCCCCAGTAGGTCCAGGTGCCGGCCAGACGGTCGAACACCTGGCGCGAATCGGTCTCGCCGCTGTAGCGCTCCTTCTCGGGCAGCGCCGCGAGCGCCTTCTCGTCGGCGACCGAGCGCCAGATGAAGGACGGGACGTCGTTCTCCTCGACGCGCTTCAGGCGCGCCGGCACGCCGGCCTTGCGGAAATATTTCTGGGCGATGATGTCGCTCGCGACCTGGCTCCAGGTCGCCGGCACGGCGATGTTCTCGAGGCTGAAGACGATCGAGCCGTCGGGATTGCGGATCTCGCTCTTGGTCGTTCGGAACTCGATCCCGGCATAGGCAGACTGGCCCGCTGTCGTGTAGCGCCGTTCGATCCGCATCGTCTCAAGCCCCTTGTGTGCAAGCGGCGCACCCAGTCGCACCGCTGGCCGGACCTCAAGCCCGGCTCTGTCCCATGTTCAACGCATTACACGCGGATGGAGGTTCTAGCCGCCCATCATCTTGTGCTCAAGCTACGCTGAAGCCCTAAATATAGTGTTTACACACGGAATGTCACGTCACCGCGAAGCCCGATCCGCAACACAATAGGGCACCCGCACGGCGAAAGGAGTCTATCCGTTCGCCGATTGCCGAAGCCACTATCGATGTTTCTGGAAATCCGGGCCGAGCGGCCCAGGGCGCATTCCAACTCTAGGCGGAAACTAGTCCGAGTCCGACAAAAGCGTCAAGGAATAGTGGCGGTGGATAGTTTGCTGGCTACATCTGGACATCGCGCGCCCGATGGTCATCGCCGCGCCCCCAGTCGCCGGCTCCAGAGCGGGAGTTGCAGGATTAACAAAGCCTTACTCGATGGAGGCGACCCGCGGACCGTCCGCGAGTGCCGCGCGGTCGCCCGACGCCTTTTCCTCAATCTCCACAGACCGAGCGAATCGCGGCGAATGTGGCCGGCGCGGTCTTGAAAAACGGAAATCGCAGGAACCGGCCAAGGGGGAGCCGGCGGGAGGCGATGTAGACTCGGGTTGGGCGAGCGTCGTCGTCGCGAATCGGACGTGCGCAAGGTGCCTGGGTCGGGCAGGGGCCGGACGGATGCCGAAAAGCAAAGAGCCCTCCGCGGGGAGGGCTCTCGAAAACGTGATGCTTCGCCGGTGAGGCGGGGCGGGCGCGCTATTGCGGCGTCCAGGCCTCGTAGTCGCCGGTCGAGCGCGGACGCTGGTCGGCGCCGACGATCGAGCCCTTGGGGCGGTAGGCGGCGGCCGAGCCCGTCAGGTTGGCGACGTGCGGCTTCTGCCAGGCGCGGGGCGTGTAGCTCGTCTTCGTCGGCGGGTTCTCGACGCGGTGATGCATCCAGCCATGCCAGCCGGGGGGGATCGCCGACGCCTCGGCATAGCCCTTATAGACGACCCAGCGTCGCTCGGGGAAACCGCCGGCGGTGCAGGCCTTGTCCGGCGTGCGGTAATAGGTGTTGCCGAATTCGTCCGTGCCGACCTTCTCGCCCTTGCGGCGGGTGAACCAGCGCGTGCCCATGGTCTGGCCGTTCCACCAGGTGAACAGCTCGGTCAGGAACCAGCCCATTTGTGACCCTCATCTCGACAATTCGTTGCCCTGCTTATGCCGCCGCGGCGCGGTCAAGTCAAAGGCCCCGGCGGAATTCCGCGTGGCCTCACCCCCGTTTTGCGCTCATCCGTCGCGGCTGCCGGGCGCGGCGAGCGCGTCGCGCAGCGCGGCGACGCTGTTCCGCAGCGCGACGGCCTGCTCTTGCGTGATCGCGAGCCGGCCCGCGAGCGCCCCCGTCACCCCGCAGGCATCCTGCAGCAGGGCACGGCCGGTATCGGTGAGAGAGACGCGAACCTGGCGCTCGTCGCCGGTGTCGCGGCGCCGGACCAGATGTCCGGCAGCCTCGAGCCGCTTCAGCAGCGGCGTCAGCGTGTTCGATTCGAGAAAGACCCTGCCGCCGATCTCGCCGACCGTCAGGCCGCCCTCGGCCTCGCCGAGCGCCATCAGCACCAGATATTGCGGATAGGTCAGGCCGAGCCTGTCGAGCAGCGGGCGGTAGGCGCGGTTGAAGGCGCCATTGGCCGAATAGATCGCGAAGCAGAGCATATGGTCGAGGTCGAGCGACGGGGCAGGGGCGTCGGTCGAAGGTGCGTCGGCTGTGGCCATGGGCGTCTCCCGGTTCGACCGCGCAATATAGATCGTGCACGATTTAAGCGAAAGCGCCCGGCATGCATCGCTGGTATGCGGTAATATTGATCGTCAACGATTAAATCGTGTGCGATCTAAATTGGGTCGGCATGACCGGCAGGAATGGCAGCGCCGCCGGCGCCGCAGCATGCAGGAGTTCGAAATGACCATACTCTACACCGCCGCCGCGACCTCGACCGGGGGAGGCCGTGACGGGCGCGCCCAGAGTTCGGATGGAAGGCTCGATCTGGAGCTGAGCATCCCGAAGGCGCTCGGCGGCAATGATGGCCCCGGCACCAATCCGGAGCAGCTCTTCGCCGCCGGCTATTCCGCCTGCTTCCTCGGCGCGCTCCGCTTCGTCGCCGGCAAGGAGAAGATCAGCCTGCCCGACGCGACGCAGGTGGCGGCGAAGGTCGGCATCGGCCCGCGCGCCGACGGCACCGGCTTCGGTCTCGACGCGGCGATCTCGGTGACGCTTCCCGGCATCGATCCTTCGGTCGCGGAGGCATTGGTCGGCAAGGCGCATGTCGTCTGCCCCTATTCGGAGGCGACGCGCGCCAATCTCGACGTCCTCGTCTCGGTCTCCGTCTAGCCGGACGAGGCCCAAAAAGGAAAAGGCCCGGCAAATGCCGGGCCTCTTCTAGTCTCGTGATCGCCGTGCGCGTTCTCAGAAGAACGAGCGGCGCTGCCACCAGCCGCCACGCTTCGGGCGGTCGTCCTCGGGCTGGGCCTCGACGGCCGGAGCGGGGGCGGGCGCCGCCTCGGCGGGTTCCGCCGCCACGGTCGCTTCGGCCTCGCCGGTGTCCTCGGCGGCGATCGCCTCTTCCGAGACGACCGTCAGGTCGGGCCGCTCGTCGGCCGGGGCGTCGTCCTCGTTGTCGCCGAGCTCCGGCATGTCGAGCGCCGGCTCGTCGCCGATCGCGTCCAGGAAGGGCTGGCTCATGTCGCCGATGTCGGCGACCGGGATGTCGGCGGCGATCAGGCGCTCGCCGGCATCTTCCGGCTCGACATCGCGAATGCCGTGCTCCTCGACCTCGACGAAGCCCTCGGAGATGACCTCGCCGGTTTCGTCGAGCTCCAGCGCATGGCCTTCGGCCGCGCCTTCACCCTCGCCCTCGGCGCTCTCGCCTTCGCCCTCGGCACCGCGACGACCGCGACGGCCACCGCGGCGGCCGCGACGACGGCGACGGCGGGGCTCGCCGTTCTCGTCGTGCTCCTGGCCTTCACCGTCGCCATCGGCTTCGGCGCCTTCGTCGGAAGCTTCGTGAGCGGAATCGTCACCGGCGGTGTCCGCCGGCTCGCCA